>NZ_JAHBCX010000028.1:0-69611 GCF_019955895.1 Pseudomonas sp. GL-B-12 | reverse complement strand
GAAGGTGCGCGGTGTGTTGGACAAAATCAGGCCTCCCTTGGCTTTTGAAGCGGACGGGGAGGCTTCGTTGCCACCCTCGTTCAAACGCTGGGCAGCTTTCAGGAAGGCAAAAAAGGTTGATATAGGATGTTTCTGGTGGTGACGTAGGAAGCGTCTTGGTGTCGATCCGCCTGGTCTGTGGGACATTTCGCAGCCTCAACTTGCGCAAATTACCAAGGGTTGAAGTTGGAGATTGCAGGGTGCCAGGTGGATCGTTTCACGCCTGTAGCTTGAGGCCGGGCACCTGCAACGGATCCTCCGTCAACTCCCGAATAAACAACCCCAGCAACTCCGACTGGCTGCCAATCCCCAGCTTGGCGTAGATGTTCTTGCGGTGAATCTTCACCGTGCCGGGGCTGATGTTCAGCTGTTCGGCCACCGAGGCGCTGGAGTGGCCGCGCAGCAACAGTTGCACGATTTCCTGCTCGCGCCCGGTGAGGATGTGCGCGCCGAAGTGGTCGAAGGCTTCGCGGATCTTGAAGTCCAGGTCCTGCGCCGGTCGCGGCTCCTGAGCCTGACGCAAGCGCCAGGCCTCATTGATGACCTGCTCGACCACCGCTTGCGCGCACTCGACCAGTTGCATTTCATCCCGGCTGAACGCACAGCTGGCGCTCGATCGCATCAACGACAACACCGCCGTGGCGCCACCGCCGAGGTCGACGAAAAACGCCACTTCCTCGGCGAGGCCGGTCTGCTGGTAATAGGTCAGGAAGTATTCGCCAAGGTAGAAATGGTCGGGGGCGAATTGGCGCAAACGCCACAGCCCCGGTGCCTGCCCGCGTGTACACGCCAGGTAGAACGGGTCGAGCAGGTAAGGGGCGCACTGATAGTCGTCGACATACACCGCACGCTTGTCCGCCGAGAAGGTATCGAACAACGCCAATGGCCGGTGATTGCCTTCGTAGACAAACAATACGAAATGATCGACCGGGCAGATTTGCCGGATCCAGTGGCTCAACCCCGACAGTCGCGCATGCCCGGCAGGCAGGTCGAGCAGGTGGGCGACTCCGGTGGTCCAGAGTTTCAGTTCCTTGGGGCGCATGGCGGCTACAGGCAGAAGAGGATGGCCTTTGGATGCACAAAGTACGCCATGGCGGGTGGCCCCGTGTGGAACGGGGTGGCGCACGACATGGCGTTTAAAAGACGCACCGCATTGGGGCCAGGTGTTACCGAGTGCTACAGGGCTGGTAGCAGAAATGATCAGGCGGTTGAGTTGTGCTGGACGATCTGGACGAGGTTGCCGCAGGTGTCGTCCAGTACCGCGAGGGTCACTGGCCCCATCACCGTCGGCGGGCGGGTGAACTGCACGCCGGCGGCGCTGAGCCGGACATATTCGGCTTGCACGTCATCGACGCCGAAAAACGTGCAGGGAATGCCGTCCTGCTTGATTGCCGCCTGGAACGCCTTCGCCGCAGGATGGGCATTGGGCTCCAGCAGCAGCTCGACGCCCTCGGGATCGCCGGGAGAGGTCAGGGTCAACCAGCGATGTTCGCCCATGGGGATATCGTGCTTGAGTTCAAAACCAAGCACATCCCGATAGAAGGCAAGCGCCTTGGCCTGATCATCGACGAGTACGCTGGTCACTACGATCTTCATGGGGGATTCCTCCTGTTGGCTATTCACGCTCTCGACGAGCGTTGTCCGGTAGACGGCAACAGTATGGTCAGAATTCCCAGGAGCGGCAGGAACGAACACAGCGTGTAGACATATTCGATGCCATGGATATCCGCCAGGTGCCCCAGCAGCGCCGCACCGATCCCGCCGAAACCAAACATCAGGCCGAAGAACACCCCGGCGATCATGCCGACGTTACCCGGCACCAGCTCCTGGGCGAAGACCACGATGGCCGAGAATGCCGAGGCGAGGATGAAGCCGATGATCATGCTCAGCACGCCTGTCCAGAACAGGTCGACGTAGGGCAGGGCGAGGGTGAACGGCGCCGCGCCGAGGATGGAAAACCAGATCACCCGCTTGCGGCCGATCCGGTCGCCGATCGGGCCACCAAAGAACGTGCCCGCCGCGACGGCTCCGAGGAACAGGAACAGGTACAGCTGCGAACTGGCCACCGACAGGTCGAACTTCTCGATCAGGTAGAAGGTGAAGTAACTGGTGAAGCTGGCCATGTAGAAGTATTTGGAAAACACCAGCAGCGCCAGCACCACCAGGGCGAAGGTCACCCGCCGTTTCGACAGGCCGTGGGTAGCCTTGCTGCCTTGCTTGAGCTTGAACAGGTTCAGGTGATTGCGGTACCAGCGGCTCAGGCCGTACTGCACGAGGATGGCAAACACCGCGAACAGGCCGAACCAGGCGACATTGCCCTGGCCATAGGGAATGATGATCGCGGCGGCCAGCAAGGGGCCGAAGGCGCTGCCGGCATTGCCACCGACCTGAAAGGTCGACTGCGCCAGGCCGTAGCGACCGCCCGAAGCCAGGCGCGCCACCCGCGAGGTCTCCGGGTGGAAGGTCGACGAACCGACGCCCACCAGCGCCGAGGCCACGAGAATCGCCGGGAAGCTGCCGACCATCGACAGCATCAGAATACCGATCAGGGTGCAGACCATGCCGGCCGGCAACAGCCAGGGCTTGGGATGCCGGTCGGTGTAGAAACCGATCCACGGTTGCAGCAGTGAGGCCGTGAGCTGGAAGGTCAGGGTGATCAGGCCGACCTGGGTGAAGCTCAGGCCATAACTGGCCTTGAGCATCGGGTAGATCGACGGCAGCACGGCCTGGATCAGGTCGTTGATCAGGTGCGCCAGCGCGCAGGCGCCGATGACGCGCATGACCAGGGGGCTGGCCTGGCTGGCCACCGAAGCGGTGGATGAGGGTGAACTGAGGGTGGTGGTCGACATGGGCGATCTTCCGGATAAATAACGCGAATTGCGAAAGCAAGGCGCAGCCAATTTCAGGGTTCGGCGTTATCCTAGGGGCCTCAAAGGCGCCCGTCTCGCGCAACTCGGGCATGGACCATCGAAAAAAGGGCGTCATGATCAAACCATTGCAGGCATTTCTTGCGGAAATCGACCAGGGCGGCTGGAGCGTACGCAGCAGTGCGACCGACTACCCGGAAAACTGGTTCATCGCGCCGCACTCCCATGAAAAGCATCAACTGATCTATGCCATCGAAGGCGTGATGGTGGTGCACACCGCCATCAGCCAATGGACGGTGCCGCCGAGCCGTGGCATCTGGATGCCCAGTGGTGAGGTGCACTCGATTCGCTGTGTGGGGGCGATCAAGATGCGCAGCGTTTTCGTGCGCCCTGACCCGAGCCTGGATCTGCCCGCTGAAACCCGGGCGGTGAGTGTTTCCGCGTTGTTGAGCGAGCTGATCAAGGTCTCGGTCGATTTCGACTTTTCCGGAGGTCCGGACTCACGGGAAGCCCGGGTGCTGCAGCTGATCCTGGACGAACTGACGATCCTGCCGACCTTGCCGTTGAACCTGCCGCAGCCCGCCGATCAACGTATCAACCTGATCTGCAGCGCGTTGCAGCGTGATCCCGGGGATGGCTCGACCTTGTCGGACTGGAGCGCCCGCTTGAGCCTCGACGCCAAAACCATCCAGCGCAGGTTCCGCAAGGAAACCGGCATGACCTTCGGCCAATGGCGCCAGCAAGCGCGACTGCTGCTGGCGCTGGAACGAATAGCCGTCGGGGAGAAGATCATCGACATCGCCGGGGAGCTGGGATACGACAGCCCGAGCGCGTTCACGACCATGTTCAAGAAGCAGTTCGGCAAGACGCCGAGTGATTTTTTCAAGTGATGGCCCAGCGTAAAGAAACTACCTAGAACACTGCGGCAAATGCCGTTGCCGATGGGGTTCGTCTCAATATCCCGCCTGCGGGGGCTGCCTTAGGCTGTGTGCTTTTGGCAAACCGGTGGGCGGAGTCGTTATGCGTTTATTTGAACTGATCACTTTCACTGTGCGGGTGCGCACGGTGGCCGATGCGCTGGCACGCATCGAGAATGAGTTGGCGAAGCCGGAAGTCGGCGGGGTGTTGATGGGCTGCTGGGCCTCGGAGTTCGGCCAGTTGAACCAGATTGCCGTGCTGCGTGGCTACGCCGACGAACACCTGAGGCAGGCGGAGCGCGAGCGTTTCCTGCTGGAGGGCGCGGCGTTTGGCGTCAACGAATTCATCACCGATCTGCGCATCGAAAACTGCACGCTGTTTCCTTTCCTCGAACCCTTGAGTGCGGGCCAGCACGGTCCGTTCTATGAGCTGCGCGTCTACGACCTGATCAGCAGCGGGTTGCAGCCCACCCTCGACGGCTGGAGCAAAGCCATCGAAGCGCGAACCACCGAACAGTATTCGCCGGTGTACGCGGCGTTCTACGCAACCGATGGCGCGCTGCCGCGCTATCTGCACATCTGGCCCTGGACTACCCTGGAGCAGCGCCTGCAAGTACGCACCCAGGCGGTCGCCGACGGCATCTGGCCGCCGGAAAACTCCGGCCCGCAACTGCGCGACATGCGCTCGACGATCTACCTGCCCGCGAAGTTCTCGCCCTTGCAATGACCCGGGCTCGGCTCGACCGGGGCCTCAGAAACGATCCAGCCTGTACGGCGCGGTCGCCGGCAGGCCGTGAGGCTGGGTGCCGGTCAGAGGCGAGGCCATCTGCGCGATCATTTCCGCTGTGACCGCCGCCTGGGTCAATCCCAGATGCTGATGGCCGAAGGCGAGCAGCACCTTGCCGTCGCACACCCGGTCGATAATCGGCAGGGAGTCGGGCAGGGACGGGCGGAAACCCATCCACGGCGTGGCGGCTTCGGCGCTCAGGTCGCGTTTGAACAGGCCTTTGCTCAGGCGGTGCAACTGCCAGGCGCGTTCCATGGTCGGTGGGCATTCGAGTCCGGCGAATTCGACGGTGCCGGCCAGGCGCAGCCCGTCTGCCATCGGCGTCATGATGAACTTGCGCTCCAGCGAGGTGACGGCAAACGGCAAGCGCTCGTGTTCGTGGGGCAGCATCAGGTGATAGCCGCGCTCGGTGTCCAGCGGCACCTTCTTGCCGGTCAGCGCGGCGGTGAGCCTGGCGGAGTGCGCGCCACAGGCAATCAGCACTTGTCGACTGCTGACGCGGCCTTGATCGGTGAGCAACGACACGCCGTTTTCATTCAATTGTCCGCCCTCGACTCGTTGCTTGAGGAACTGCACGCCGCTGCTTTTGGCCGCGTGCACCAGTTCACCAACCACCCGGAAAGGATCGAGAAAATGCCCGGTGCGCGGGAAGAACAACCCGCCCTGGATCTGCTCGCTGAGTTGCGGCGCCGCGTCGCGTACCGCCTTGGCCTGCCAGAAATCCACCGGCACTTGCTGCTGGCGCATGCGCGCCTGTAGCGCTTCGATGGCCTGTTGCGAGCCGGGGCGCTCGAACACCAGCAACGAGCCGTCTTCCTTGAGCAACCCGGGGCGGTCGATGGTCTCCAGCAAGCGGTGCCAGGCACCCAGGCTGCCTTCATTGAGCGCGCGGATGCCGGCCACGGTGCGCTGGAACGGCGCCGGGCGCAGGTTAAACAACAGGCGCATGAACCAGGGCAGGGCCCGGGGCATGTATTTCCAGTCCAGGCGCAGCGGGCCCATCGGGTCCATGAGCATGGCGGGCAGGCGTTTGAGGATCGACAGGTCGGCGATGGGGAACACCTGCTCGGTGGCCAGGTGCCCGGCATTGCCGAACGAGGCGCCACGGCCGGGCTCCTGCTGATCGATGACCACCACCCGCCGCCCCTGGCGCGCCAGGCGCAGGGCGCAGGCGACACCGATGATCCCGGCGCCGATCACGGCAACGTCCGCCACTGCGTTGGGGTTGTTGAAAAGGGAGTCGTTGGACATGGCCTAGGCTTCTCTCTGGCCGTCGAACAGGCGGCGCAACTGCAACGGGTTGCCGTGCTTGAGCGCGGCCGGCAACAAGGCGTCCGGGAAGTCCTGATAGCAGACCGGGCGCAGGAACCGCAGGATGGCGGCGGTGCCGACCGAGGTGGTGCGCGCATCGGACGTCGCCGGGAACGGGCCACCATGAACCATGGCGTCGCACACCTCGACCCCGGTCGGCCAGCCATTGACCAGCAGGCGCCCGGCCTTGCGCTCCAGGGTTGGCAGCAAGGCCCTGGCGCTCTCCACGTCGACATCGTCCAGGTGCAGGGTGGCGGTCAACTGGCCTTCCAGGTGTTCAATGACCTGGCGGATTTCCTCGTCGCTGGCACATTGCACGATCAGCGACGCGGCGCCGAACATTTCTGCCTGCAACGCCGGGTCGGCGAGAAACTCACTGGCCCGGGTGACGAACAGGTGAGCCTGGCACTGGTTCGGGGCTTCGCCCTGCAGGCCGACGGCCACAGTGTCAGCGTGGGCATGCTCGGCCAGCGCACCGACACCGGCCTCGTAGGCCTTGAAAATGCCGGGGGTGAGCATGGTCTGCGCCGGGCTGCGCTGTAGCAGTTGCGCAGCCGTTTGGATGAAGTGCTCAAGGGCTGAGCCTTGGCGGGCAATCACCAGACCCGGGTTGGTGCAGAATTGGCCGGCGCCCTGGGTGAGGGACGCGACGAAGCCTTGCGCCAGGGCTACGGCTCGCGATTGCAACGCTGCCGGGAACAGCAAGACCGGGTTGATCGAGCTCATTTCCGCGTACACCGGAATCGGCTCTGGCCGCGCCTGGGCCGCGTTGCACAAGGCGATGCCGCCGCTGCGCGAGCCGGTGAAACCCACGGCCTTGATGCGCGGGTCGGTGACCAGGGCGATGCCCACTTCGCGGCCGGAGCCGTACAACAGCGAAAACACGCCTTCGTGCAGCCCGCACAGTTTGACCGCGCGGGCCACGGCTCGGCCTACCAGTTCACTGGTGCCCGGGTGTGCGCCATGGGCCTTGACGATCACCGGGCAACCGGCGGCCAGCGCCGACGCGGTGTCACCGCCGGCGACGGAGAAGGCCAGGGGAAAATTGCTGGCGCCAAACACCGCCACCGGGCCGAGCGGCACCTGACGCTGACGCAGGTCCGGGCGGGGCAGGGGCTGGCGTTCCGGTTGCGCGGAGTCGACCCGTACATCCAGCCATTCGCCTGCACGTACGGTGCGGGCAAAGGTGCGCAGTTGCTGGCAAGTGCGGCCCCGTTCACCCTGGATACGCGGGCGCGGCAGGCCGGTCTCGGCCACGGCGCGGTCGATCAACTCATCGCCGAGGGCTTCGATTTCGCTGGTGATGGTTTCGAGGAATTCGGCGCGGGCCTCCAGGGACGTTGCGCGGTAGCTGTCCAGGGCAAGCCAGGCCAGGGCGCAGGCCTGTTCGACGTGTTCGCCGCTGCCACCGTGATAGGCCGGTTCAAGGGGGAGATCAGTGGCGGGATCGATGCCGCGAATCGCTTCGCGGTTACCGGCGATGGCCTGCTGGCCGATCAACATATTGCCTGTCAGAGTCATGGTCGTTCCTGAAAAAAAGAGGGGAGGCGTTTGTGAAAAAAACGCCGTACCGCCGCGGGCGAAAATAAAGGCGGCGCGCATTGGCACGCCGCTGTACCGGCTGATTGTCAGGCGAAGTTCTGCTCGGCCGACCACTGCTCGTACCACTGGCGGAACAGCGTGTACTGGTTCTCGGCGTAACGACGCTGGGCATCGCTGAGCACATCGGTCTCGTTGAAGTGCAAGGTGTATTCCTTGTCGCCATTGAGCACCATCAGGTGCTTGTAGTAGAGCACCAGGTCGCAGCCCTCATCGAAGGACGACAGCACCGCCAGCGCGGATTCCAGTTCCCGGGCCTGACGACGCGCCTTGGCATCGCCCTTGGCCGCTTGTTTGCTCAAGGCCACCAGGCGCAACACTTCACGCGGCAGTGCGTTGCCGATGCCGGTGATGGCGCCGGTGGCGTTGCAGTTGACGAAACCGTGGACCACCTGGGTGTCGACACCGACCATCAGGGTCACGTCATCGTCCTTGGAGGTGATGTGTTCGGCGGCGTAGCGCAGGTCGGCGGCACCGCCGAACTCCTTGAAGCCGATGAGGTTCGGGTACTCGCGGCGCAGTTCGAAGAACAGGTCGGCGCGGGTGGCGAAGCCGTAGTAAGGGCTGTTGTAGATCACCGCCGGCAGGCCTGGAGCGGCCTGGAGGATCGCGGCGAAGTGGGCTTTTTGTGCGGTGGCCGAAGCGCCGCGAGACAGTACGCGAGGGATGACCATCAAGCCATGGGCGCCGACTTTGGCCGCGTGTGCCGCATGGGACACCGCTTCGCGGCTGTTGACGGCACCGGTGCCGACGATGGTCGGAACGCCGGCGGCCACCAGGCGCGCCACGCCTTCCTGACGCTCGGCTTCGGTCAGCAGCGGCCAGTCACCCATGGAACCGCAATACACCACCGCGCTCATGCCAATGTCGATCAGCTCGCGACCCTTGGCCACCAGTGCGTCGAAGTCCGGCTTGCGCTCGGCGGTGCATGGGGTCATCAGTGCAGGGATGCAGCCAGTGAAAATGTTGTCGCTCATTTTGTTGTCACTCCTTGAAGCGTTCATTCAGATCGGGTTAGGGAAAAGGCGTGGGTCTCAGATGCCCCACGCAAAGGTGTCCTGTTCGTCGATCAGCAAGGTGCTGTCGGCGGTCATGTAGGCACGGCCGGTGATGAAAGGGATGATGCGTTCGCCTTCCCATTCATAGCGGCCGACGAATTGGCTGGCGGTGATGCTGGCCTGGACCCAGCGTTCACCGGCGGCCAGTTTTCCGTCGGCTGCCAGGCACGCCAGTTTCGCGCTGGTGCCGGTCCCGCAGGGCGAGCGGTCGTAGGCCTTGCCGGGGCACATGACGAAGTTGCGGCTGTCGGCCAGCTCGTCGTCGGCAAACAGTTCGATGTGGTCGATCAGCGCGCCGTCCTCGCCGTGGATACCCTGGGCCTCCAGGGCCTTGAGCATTGCCCAGGTGTACTCGGTGAGGAATTCGACGTTGTCCATCTGCAACGCCTGGGCGTGATCGGACACCAGGAAAAACCAGTTGCCGCCCCAGGCGATGTCGCCGTACACGCGGCCATGTCCCGGCACTTCGACCGGCACCTGCTGGCGGTAGCGGTAGGCGGGCACGTTGCGCAGGGTGACGTTGCCGTCCTCATGCAGCGTGGCGCTGACCGGGCCGACCGGCGTATCGATCTTGTGCTCGCCGGGCTGGATGTGCCCCAGGTAATGCAGCGAGTTGACCAGGCCGATGGTGCCGTGGCCGCACATGCCGAGGTAGCCGGCGTTGTTGAAGAAGATCACGCCGCAGGTGGCATCCGGCGACACCGGTTCGCAGTACAGCGCACCCACCAGCACATCGTTGCCACGGGGCTCCAGCAGGCAGGCGCGACGCCATTGGTCATGCTGCTCGCGCAGGACATCGCGCTTCTCGGCCATGGTCCGGCCGGACAACTGGGGCAGGCCCGACATCACCAGGCGAGTCGGTTCGCCGCCGGTGTGGGAATCAATGATATGTACTTTTTTCATAAACCTTTCCATTGGAAAAACTCAGAGGTTTTGCTGGCCTGAATCTCAGCGTGAAGTCTGGACAGAGGCACCAATCGGGCGCTGGCCTGTGGCCGTGCCGCTGTAAACGGGATCGGCTTCGTCTTCACCGTCCTCGTCTTCCAGGCGAACCAGATGCGCCGGCACGCCGGTGGCTGCGCCCCAGTAGTAGATGCCCATCGCGCAGGCCGCCACGACCAGGGTGTCGAAAGGATGGGTGAGTACGCCCATGCCGCCGAAGCTGCCGAGCCAGGACAGCACGATGGTCACGGCATAGAAGCCGATCAGCCATGCCGAAGAGCGCACTTGCTGGGCCAGGCTCAGGTGTTGGGTCGGCACGAAACGTCCGCACAGCAGGTACACCACGAACATCAGGATCTGCAGGCCGAGCAGCCAGGACACGGTGCTCCAGCCGGACCAGTAGACGATCAGCGCGGCGATGATGAACGACACCGGGCCCAGGACACCCATGCGCTTGACCTTGAACGGGCGCGGCATGTCCGGCGCATTGCGACGCAGTGCGGCCACCGACACCGGGGCCACGGCGTAGCTCAGTACCAGCGCGGCGGAGACCACGTTGATCAGGGCTTCCCACGAAGGGAAGGGCAGGGTCCAGAACACCGACAGGGCAAAGGTCAGCCATAGCGCCGGACGCGGGATGCCGGACTTTTCATCGATACGGGTGAAAACCTTGAAGAAGGTGCCGGTCTGCGCCCAGCCGTAGATCACCCGCGGGGTCGCGTTCATGTAGATGTTGCCGCAACCGCTGGGGGAGATCACCGCGTCGGCCACCACCAGATAAGCCAACCAGCCCACACCCAACGCCAGGGCGATGTCGCGGTATGGCAGGGCCAGTTCCTTGGCGACGCCAGCCCAACCGTTGGCGAGCATTTCGGTGGGCACGCCGCCGAGGAACGCCACTTGCAACAACACATAGATGGCGGTGGAGAGCAGTACGGAGAGGATCAGTGCAATCGGGATGGTGCGTTGCGGATTCTTCACTTCGCTGGCCACCGAGATGATCGGCGTCAGCCCCAGGTAGGCGAAGATGATGCCGCCGGCGGACACCGCCATCTCGACACCGGACAGCCCGAACGGCATGAAGCCCTGGGACTGGAAATTCTCCGGTTTGAAGAAGGTGAACAGCACGCCGATCACTAGCAACGGCACGATGAACTTGAACATGCTGATCAGGTTGTTGGCCTTGGCGAACGTTTTCACGCTGTAGTAGTTGAGCATGAAGAACAGGCACAACAGGCCGAACTGAAGCAGCCAGCCAAGCGCCGTTGGATTGCTGGAACCGGCCTGGGTCAATGCGGGAAACCACGCAGCGGCATACTGGCGCGCGGCGACCACCTCGATGGCCACCAGGCTGGAAAACGCAATCAGCGTGATGAAGCCCATCAGGTAACCCAGCAGCGGGCCGTGGGAGTAAACCGGGTAGCGAATCACACCGCCGGCACGGGGCAGCGCAGCGCCAAGCTCACAGTAGACGATGCCCAGCAGCAGCACCGCAAAACCGCCCAGCAGCCAGGAAAAGATCCCCGCCGGCCCCGCGATGGCGGACACGTGACTGGCTGCGAACAACCAGCCGGAGCCGAAGATGGCCCCCAGTCCGATAAACGTAAGGTCTATCAACGAAAGTTGTTTTTTGAACTTGCCTTGGCCTGACATGGCATCGCCTTCTTGTGAGTTATTGGATAGGCAGGTGTGCACTTCAAGACGCCCCGGTCGGTTTTGCCGAGGAGGGCGGTGGCCATAGAGTGAACTCGGCGGCGTGCTCGCGATTGATGTTTTGCTTGGGTGTCGATGACGAAATCAGCACAATGGGCAGATGCCGATCATTGGGAGATACAGGTAGATGACTCAGGATGCGTTTGCGCTGTTGTGCCAGGGCGACGACTCGAACCGCCCCGAATCCATCGAGCAATTGCTGGCAGGCGTTGCGCTGTTATTGCCCATGCTGGATGTCATTCCGAATGCGGCGATCTTCATCAAGGATGTGCAGGCGCGCTATGTCATGGCCAACCGCACGCTGGTGCAGCGCTGTGGTTTGAAGCAGCTGAAACCGCTGCTGGGGAAAACCAGCGCCGAGGTATTTCCAGAGCAATTGGGGCCCGGATATACCGAGCAGGACCGGCGTGTGCTGGAGCAAGGTCTGGTGCTGGAAGACCAGCTGGAACTGCATCTGTACGGCAGCCGCGAACCTGGCTGGTGCCTGACCCATAAGCGACCCTTGTATAATCGCCGCAATGAAATCATCGGCTTGGTGGGCATCTCGGTCGACCTGCAATCGGCCAGTGACACGCACCCGGCGTACCAGCGCCTGGCGGCGGTGGACGAGCACATTCGCGCGCATTTCAACCAGCGCGTCACCCTGGGCGAGTTGACGCGCATCGCCGGCATTTCCGTGGCGCAACTGGAACGCTACTGCAAGCGCGTGTTCCATCTGACGCCACGGCAAATGATCCAGAAGGTGCGCCTGGAGCACGCGCATCGACTGCTCCACACCGACCTGCCGATCACCGAGGTCGCCCTGCAATGCGGCTATACCGACCACAGTGCGTTCACCCGGCAGTTCAAGGCATTGACCGGTTTCACCCCGCGCCAGTACCGCCAGGCCACCGGTCACGAGCAGCCGTCCGGGCTGGATTAGCGACGGGCCGTCAATGGCCCTGTAAACTGGCCGCGCAAAAGGCGCCAGCCTCATCACTTCAAGCAAGAGAGTCCTCATGGCAAACCACGACCTGACCTTTACCCCCGATCCCGATGCGGATTCGATTTCCTCCGACGTCGTCGGTTTCGGTGGCGTGCTGGTCTCCACCCAGATCCCCTCTCGCGCCGACGGCAGCCTGGAACTGGGCGACATCACCCTGCAAAGCGAATGCACCCTGCAAGCGCTGAAGGTCGCGCTGGAGCGTGCCGGCAGCTCCATGGACCGCGTGATGCACCTGACCATCTACCTCACCGACATGGCCGACCGCGCCGCGTTCAACGAAGTCTACAAGCGCTACTTCGCCAAGCCATGGCCGGTGCGCGCCGCTGTCGGGGTTGCCGCGTTGGCGGTTGAAGGCATGCGCGTGGAAGTGACTGCGATGGCCGCCAAGGCCTGATCTCAGCGACACACAAAACCCTGTGGGAGCGGGCTTGCTCGCGAAGACGGCGTGTCAGCTTGCACAAGTGTTGACTGACCCAGCGCTTTCGCGAGCAAGCCCGCTCCCACAGTTGAATGTTGTTGTGCACAAATTCTGCGTACGACGTAAAGCTCCCACAGTGATTCAGGCACGCCAGGCCTGCCCGAAACGCCACCCGGCAGCACACGGGTGCCGGTCAGGCGTTTCGCCGCTACAATGCACGCCTCGACCGTGACAAGCCTGACTAAAAAAATTATGTCTTTGCCCAAACATCACCTGGAATTGCTCAGCCCTGCCCGCGATGTCGCCATCGCCCGCGAGGCCATCCTGCATGGCGCCGATGCCATCTACATCGGTGGCCCGAGCTTCGGCGCCCGCCACAACGCCTGCAACGAAGTGAGCGATATCGCCGAACTGGTGGAGTTCGCCCGTCGCTACCACGCCCGGGTGTTCACCACCATCAATACCATCCTGCACGACAACGAACTGGAGCCGGCCCGCAAGCTGATCCACCAGTTGTACGACGCCGGCGTCGATGCGCTGATCGTCCAGGACCTGGGGGTGATGGAGCTGGACATCCCGCCGATCGAACTGCACGCCAGTACCCAGACTGATATCCGCACCCTGGAGCGGGCGAAGTTCCTCGATCAGGCCGGTTTCTCGCAACTGGTGCTGGCCCGCGAGCTGAATCTCCAGGAGATCCGCGCCATCGCCGACGAAACCGACGCGGCCATCGAGTTCTTTATCCATGGTGCGTTGTGCGTGGCGTTTTCCGGTCAGTGCAACATTTCCCACGCGCAAACCGGGCGCAGCGCCAACCGTGGCGACTGCTCCCAGGCCTGCCGTCTGCCGTACACCCTCAAGGACGAAAAGGGTGGAGTGATCGCTTACGAAAAGCACCTACTGTCGATGAAGGACAACAACCAGAGCGCCAACATCCGCGCCCTGGTCGAGGCCGGTGTGCGTTCGTTCAAGATCGAGGGCCGCTACAAGGACATGGGCTATGTGAAAAACATCACCGCCTATTACCGCCAGCGCCTCGATGCTGTGCTCGAAGACCGCCCGGACCTGGCCCGTGCCTCCAGCGGCCGCACCGCGCACTTCTTCCTGCCTGACCCGGAAAAAACCTTCCACCGTGGCAGCACCGATTACTTCGTCACTGACCGCAAGATCGATATCGGCGCCTTTGACTCGCCGACCTTCACCGGTCTGCCGGTGGGTGTGGTCGAGAAAGTCGCCAAGCGTGACATGCAGGTCGTGACGCACGAGCCGCTGTCCAACGGCGACGGCCTCAACGTGCTGGTCAAGCGTGAAGTGGTGGGTTTCCGCGCCAACATCGCCGAACCCAAAGGCGAGTTCGAGGAGGATGGGGAGAAGCGCTATCGCTATCGCGTCGAGCCCAACGAGATGCCGGAGGGCATGTACAAGCTGCGCCCCAACCATCCGCTGAATCGCAATCTCGATCACAACTGGCAACAGGCGCTGCAAAAGACCTCCGCCGAGCGTCGAATCGCCCTGAACTGGGTCGCTCGCCTGCGTGAAGAGCAGCTGGAACTGATCGCTACCAGTGAAGAGGGCATCAGCGCCAGCGTCACCCTGGCTGGCCCGTTCGGCGCCGCCAACAAGCCGGAACAGGCGTTGGAGCAATTGCAGGATCTGCTCGGCCAACTGGGTACCACGCAGTACCACGCTATCGACATCAAGCTGGACGCGCCGCAGGCGTACTTCATCCCCAACTCGCAGCTCAAGGCCTTGCGCCGTGAAGTGATTGAAGCCTTGACCGAAGCGCGGATCGCCGCCCACCCGCGTGGCAGCCGCAAGGCCGAAACCACGCCGCCGCCGGTGTACCCGGATTCGCACCTGTCGTTCCTGGCCAACGTCTACAACCAGAAGGCCCGGGACTTCTATCACCGCCACGGCGTCAAGCTGATCGACGCGGCCTACGAGGCCCACGAGGAAACCGGCGAGGTGCCGGTGATGATCACCAAGCACTGCCTGCGTTTCTCCTTCAACCTGTGCCCGAAACAGGCCAAGGGCGTGACTGGCGTGCGCACCAAGGTTGCGCCGATGCAGCTGATCCACGGCGATGAAGTGCTGACGTTGAAGTTCGACTGCAAGCCTTGCGAGATGCACATCATCGGCAAGATGAAAGGCCACATCCTCAACCTGCCGCAACCGGGCAGCGTGGTCGGTCACATCAGCCCCGAAGACCTGCTCAAGACCATCCCGCGCGCGCCGCACTGAGTGACCGGTGAGTGCGTCGCAACGGCGCGCTCACCTGTTCCTGCTTGAAACCTGCTTTTGCTGAAGTCCAGGCGCTGGCGACAAACCTGGAGCTGGCGGTCGACACTATCCACAGGTGTCGGCGACAGCCTTTTCAGCGCGTTTGAATTCCTGTTTGACGTCGGTGGGGATGCGTTGCTTTTTCAGTTCCTGACCGAGGAAGGGTTGTTCGCCTCGGGACTGGACCTCAGCGTTCTCGGCCGTTATCTGCGCCTCGATGGCAGCGGCGTGCTTGTCGATGACGGCATCGACCTCGGCTTCATTCTTGGCGGTATCGAGTGCCAGGACCAACTGACCAGCCTCGGCTTTTTCGGCTTCGGCATAGGCTTCAACCGTCAACCCGGAGGCCAGGGCTCGCGCCTGGGTTTCCAGGCCATTGAGGTGCGCCCGGGCGGTCTTGCAGACCGCTTCCTGTCGCTGGTCCTGGATGTGTTCCCAGGTGTTCAACCCATAAATCGCGGCCCCGAGTACCAGAAGGGTTGCAGCGGCCCCCATTAATTTGGCTTTCACTTTTGGCGCCCTCAAATGGCAAGGGAAGGGTGTTGCGCAAACGATTCCCGATTCAATTCGAGTAAAGAAAAGCGTAGCAGAGCTGGTCGGGCTGAAAGTGCGCCGACACCCACCCGAGATTCGGCTCAACACTAAGCGTCTGTTTTAATGAACAATTTTTTTTGTTTGGGCTTCCCATACGAGGAAAAGGTTGGTAAATTTGCGCCCACTCTTGCACCGGCCCTCAGGGAGCCCGTCACGCAAGCAGGCAACAGGTCTTGTTGCCACTCAAGAAAGCGAGTGCCAGGCACTCATCGCAACAGATACAGGGGCGTCGCCAAGCGGTAAGGCAGCAGGTTTTGATCCTGCCATGCGTTGGTTCGAATCCAGCCGCCCCTGCCATTTTTTTATTCCTGCGTAATCAGATAACACTCGACCGACGGTTATTATTCGTCGATTCGTTGTTTTTTGCCTCCCATTCTCCCGTCGCACTGGTGCCCCTACCGAAAGCGCTCCGGGATGGCCTCGGCAAACGGATACCAGGAAAAATACGGCCTTGCCTCGTCGATCACCCGCTTGACCGAGGGCCTTTGGGTCAACCTGTCGAAATAAGCACTCAAGTGGCGATGATCGTCGGGAAAGGCTACGAGGGTGCTGGCGTAGAACAGCGCCGGAGCGGCGGCGCAATCGGCCATGCTGAATGCGGGGCTGGCTGCCCAGGTTCTTGCCGTCAGCTGACGTTCAAGCATGCCGTACGCCGTCATCAGCGCGGCGCGTTCGCGGGTCAGGTCGCCGTTTGCGGCATTGATTCGGTC
Organism: Pseudomonas sp. GL-B-12; assembly: GCF_019955895.1. Classification (NCBI taxonomy): domain Bacteria; kingdom Pseudomonadati; phylum Pseudomonadota; class Gammaproteobacteria; order Pseudomonadales; family Pseudomonadaceae; genus Pseudomonas; species Pseudomonas sp. GL-B-12. The sequence goes on along the minus strand of NZ_JAHBCX010000028.1, from coordinate 53,391 downwards.
AGCGACGATCTTCTGCATGGGCACCTGGACATGCAGGTCGAAAAAACGGTCCCACAGGCGGACTTCCAGCGCGGCTTGCCAATCGTCCGGAATCAGATGCGCCCGGTCGGGGTGGAGTCGGTCCAGGTACTCAATGATCACACTCGACTCGGGTACGTCCCGTTGGCGGTCGTGATCACGGAGCACCGGGAATTTGCAGAGTGGCCAAAGTGCTTGTAGCTCGGCCCGGTCAGCCTCGTTGCCCAGGTCGATGATCCTTTTTTCAAACTCGATTTCCAGTTCATAGAGCGCGATCAGCGCTTTGTGGCAGAACGACGAGAGCGGATGGAAATAAAGAGTCAGTGACATCCTTCAATTCCTCGGTGAGATGGAAACCAGTTGATTATCCGTCGCCATCGGCCAATGCGCGAGGCGCTCCACCCTGATGTCCGACGCCTGCTGATCGGGTTATAGTACAAGTCTCTGGCCTGAACTTCAGGTATGCCACGTTTAGGGTCATATCGCCATGCACCAGATCGGACTCATTGTTTACCCCGGTTTCCAGGTTTTGGGCCTGGCCATGTGTGCCGCCTTCGAGTTGGCCAACAGTGCCGGTGACGAGCCGTTGTACCGCATTGCCTTGCTGTCCGAGCCGGGTGGCCTGGTGCAAACGTCCGCCGGTTTTGCTGTGCAGACCGAAGCATTCGACCAGCGTGGGTTCGATACGCTGCTGGTCCTGGGCGACAACCTGATCCGCCCGACCACGCCGGGCATGCTGGCGTTTTTGCGTCGCGCCAGTCTCGGCACCCGGCGTCTGGGCTCGATTTGCACGGGGGCGATAGCCCTGGCGGAGGCGGGCTTGCTCGACGGGCGGCGGGCGACAACCCACTGGGCGCATGTGCCGGCCTTTCGCAAGGCGTACCCGAACGTGAAGGTCGAGGAAGACCGGATCTTCATCAACGACGGCCACCTGTGGACCGCGGCGGGTATGAGCGCTTGCGTCGATCTGGCGCTGGCCCTGGTGGAGAGCGATCTGGGCGTCGACATTGCACGCAAGGTAGCGCGGCAATTGGTGGTGTACCACCGGCGTTCGGGCGGGCAGTCGCAGTTTTCGGTGATGCTGGAACTGGCCCCCAAAACCGACCGGATACAGGCCGCGCTGAACTACGCCAAGCAGAATCTCAAGTCGGCGCTGTCGGTCGAGGAGCTGGCCAGCGCGGCCAATCTCAGCCCTCGGCAATTCAGCCGGGTGTTTCATGCCGAAACCGGCCAGTCTCCGGCCAAGGCCATCGAAAACCTGCGGGTCGAGTCGGCCCGGTTGATGATGGAAACCGGACGACACTCCATCGATGTGGTGGCGACGGACACCGGCTTTGGGGACCGGGAACGTATGCGCCGCGCTTTTATTCGGGCGTTCGGGCAGCCGCCGCAGGTGATCCAGCGTGCCAGTCGGGGCTGAATCATGATGTCCTGAAAGGTGGTGTATACGACATTCAGGTCTTTATATTATCGGCGTAATCTTGATCTCGTTGAAACTTTTCCCTCAATGAGATCACCGCCATGACCCTCGTCAAAGCCGCCGCCGTACAAATCAGCCCTGTTCTTTACAGCCGTGAAGGCACCGTCGACAAAGTGGTGCAGAAGATTCTCGAACTCGGCGAACAGGGTGTGCAATTCGCCGTGTTCCCGGAAACCGTCGTGCCGTACTACCCGTACTTTTCCTACGTGCAGTCACCGTTCGAAATGGCCGCCGAACACCTCAAGCTGCTGGACCAGGCGGTCACGGTGCCTTCGGCCGCCACCGATGCCATCGGCGCTGCGGCCAGGCAATCCGGGATGGTCGTGTCCATCGGCGTCAACGAACGCGATGGCGGCACGCTGTACAACACGCAGTTGCTGTTCGATGCCGACGGCTCGCTGATCCAGCGTCGCCGCAAGATTTCCCCGACCTACCACGAGCGCATGATCTGGGGCATGGGCGACGGCTCCGGTCTGCGTGCCGTCGACAGCGCGGTAGGGCGCATCGGGCAACTGGCCTGCTGGGAGCATTTCAACCCGCTGGCCCGCTATGCCTTGATGGCCGATGGCGAACAGATCCATGCGGCGATGTACCCGGGGTCGTTTGCAGGTCCCCTGTTTGCCTCGCAAATGGAAGTCAGCATTCGCCAGCATGCCCTGGAGGCCGCGTGCTTTGTGGTCAACTCCACGGCGTGGCTGTACCCCGAACAGCAGGCGCAGATCATGGCCGACACCGGTTGTGCTATCGGCCCGATCTCGGGTGGCTGTTACACGGCGATCGTCGGCCCGGACGGTGTGGTGCTGGGTTCGTTGCAGGAAGGTGAGGGCGAGGTGATTGTTGATCTCGACATGAGCCAGATCGACAAGCGCAAACGCATGATGGATTCCCGCGGCCACTACAGCCGCCCGGAATTGCTGAGCCTGTTGATTGACCGCACCCCTCAAACCCATGTGCATGAACGCAGCGCGCATCCGAAGCTGGCCGAGCAGACCGGGCTGGAAGAAGTGATTGGTTAGTTCCTGGCAAAAAAACAGGGGACTTCATGGAAGTCCCCTTTTTGTTTGTCCGCGTTGCAGCTTTCGTTTCAGCGACGCCAGATGAAACGAGCCAGCAGCGCATCGATGCTGAGCTTGCCGCCACCTGACAGCAACAGCGGTGTGAAGGCCACAAGGTAGATCAATGGCAGTTTGAAGTTGCCGTAACCCTTGTTGCTGATGGCATAACCTTGGGCAAGTTCGCTGAGGCTGTGCCAGTCGGCGGGCCAATGCACGGCGGCAGTTGCGACGAGGGTCACCACCATCAGGCTCAGCGCCGAAAAACGTGTGCCCAGGCCCACCAGCAAGGTCAAGGCGAAGATCAGTTCGGCCCACATCGACAGTTCCCAGTTCAGCGTCGCTGGAAGGTGGTCGAACGGAAACGGGAAGCGCGCCTGGATATCGGTGAACCAGTTCTGGCCGTTGAATTTTTCCAGGCCGGACTCGAGGAACTCCCAGGCGAGAAACACCCGCAGCGCCAGGGGGGCAACCCAGTCGCCGGCACGGTCGAGGTTCAGGTGCAGGCCTTTGACGGCCGAAGAAATGGAGGTGCTCATGGACGTTGCTCTCTTTCAGGTCAGGGCGGCGGGGCAACGGCATGCCCCGTGAGTTGAGCGCTTTGATTGGCGTGGCCAATCGACAGGTGTATTTCATCAACGGGGTGTATCTGCGGTGTGTCGTTGCGGCGGGGTTTTGCGTGCGGGGTGTGTCTGGGGCGGGGCTGTATACATTGAGATACGTAACCGGTCACCACATATCCCTTACCCCTGTGGGAGCGAGCCTGCTCCGGGCGGCGATCCGACGATGGCGGAGTGTCGGGCGGCAGCTATGTTGGATGTGCCGGCCTCTTCGAGAGCAGGCTCGCTCCCACAGGGAAATTGCTATACATTTTCCGGCCGCCCACTGCATGGTGAACCGCTTCATGTCCCTCGCGCTCGAACGTCTAGTCGCTGGCACGCCAATCCCTTTCGCCGGTAATCGTGTCACTGTCGTCAGCCCCGAACTGGCGCAACGCTTCCAGCCCGGTGACCACCTGCTGGTGGAGCAGGTCAGCGGCGAGTTGCTACTGATCCCCGTGGCGGACCAGCAAGCGGCCAACGTCGCGATCGAGCGCGCCCAGGCGGCATTCACCGCGCTGTCGGCGGTGTCTGACCAGGCGATCAGCGCCTTCTTCGACCTGTTTGCTCAACGCCTGGAAACCCCGGAATGCTGGGCCTTGATCGAAGCCGCCAACCTGGCTGACATCGAACGGGCCAAGGCGCGCGGTCGCTCGACCACCCGGTTGCTGGCCGATGAGCGCATGCGTCGTGACATGATCGCCGGCCTGCGCGCCTGGCGTGATGCCGCGGCCAGTCGTGGCAAGGTGATCAGTTGCGTCGAGCACGATGGCTGGAAAGTCGAGCAAGTGGTCTCGCCGCTGGGCATCGTCGCGTTCGTCTTCGAAGGTCGGCCGAATGTGTTTGCTGACGCGGCCGGTGTATTGCGCACCGGCAACACCGCCGTGCTGCGCATCGGCAGTGATGCGTTGGGCACGGCCCAGGCGATCGTCACCCATGCACTGAACCCTGCGCTGAGCGACGCCGGCTTGCCGGCCGGTGCCGTGTCGCTGGTGGAAAGTGTCAACCACGCCGCCGGTTGGGCGATGTTCGCTGACCGGCGTCTGTCATTGGCGGTGGCCCGTGGTTCGGGTCGCGCCGTCAGCCAGTTGGGCAGCATTGCGCAGCAGGCCGGCACGGCGGTCAGCCTGCACGGCACCGGTGGCGCGTGGCTGATCGCCAATGCCGATGCCGACGCCAAGCGTTTTGCCGCCGTGGTGCGCAACTCCCTGGACCGCAAGGTCTGCAACACCCTGAACGTCTGCCTGATTCACCGCGACCGTGCCGCTGAACTGGTGCCGCTGTTCCTCGACGCACTCAAGCAGGCCGGCACCGCACGGGGCCAGGGTTGCAAGCTGCACATCGTCGAAGGCAGCGAGTCGCATCTGCCACAAGATTGGCTGGCGGCAACGGTCGAGGTGTACCGCGCCGAAGGCTATCAGACCGAGGCGCAGGCCGAGCCGTTGCCCGAAGATCAATTGGGCCGTGAATGGGAGTGGGAAGAAACCCCGGAAGTCAGCCTGAAAATCGTCGACGACCTGGACAGTGCCATTGCCTTGTTCAATCGCTACAGCCCGCAATTCACGGTGTCGTTGATCAGTGAGAGTGCCGAGGCCCAGGAGCGATTCTACAACGCGGTCAACGCGCCTTTTGTCGGCAATGGCATCACCCGTTGGGTCGACGGCCAGTACGCGTTGAACAAGCCGGAACTGGGACTTTCGAACTGGGAGAGCGGTCGCCTGTTTGCTCGCAGTGCGATTCTCTCCGGTGATGGTGTGTTCACTATTCGTAGCCGCATGACCCAGGTCGATCTGGGCGTCAAACGCTGAACCCTGTGGGAGCAAGCCCGCTCCCACATTTGGTTTTCGTTCCAGCATAAAAAAGGCCTGCTCCTTATCGGGAGCAGGCCTTGTTTATCAATAAGTCAGTAATGACTCATTCAATCAGTAGAACCGGTCAATCACCCGAACTTCGTTCTGATTCTGCATCGAGGCCCAGGCCTGCTTCAGGGTTTGCAGAACATTACCGATGAAGTCCTTGTCGGCGGCGGCTTTCTTGCCGACATAGCCCTGGCCGCGACGGTACATCTTCAGTCGGGCCAGCAGGTTCTGGTTGTTCTGGTCGAACTCTGCTTCATGGGCGTGCGGCGACAGGCAGTCGATGTGAACCTGGCCACACTTGCTGATCCAGAGAATATGGTTGTCGTGGCTGTCTTTCTTTGCAGCGAAGATACGAGCCAGTTCATCGATAGTTGGTTGATTGTTCAGATTCATCATAAAGCCCCTTGACCAATTGGTGATCTTTCAAAGTTGATTCGCTAATACAGGTAGCCCATCGGTTAGTTGATCCCTGGCACCGAAACCAGGACGTCAGCGTTCGACCGCCTTATCGGGCGGGGTCCTGCGTCTGTTGCATGTAGTCGTGTTGAATAACTGCTACGCAATAGCGTCACAACGAAGAGAAGCGGCGAAAACCTTAAGGCCACTGCCGACGTTTTCAGGGTCGGCCACAAGCTTCATGAGGATTGCTCGCCAAGACTTCTCGCCCTTGTACTGGACGTTCAGGCCAGGTCAGCTTCTTCAATCTGCCTTGTGGGCAGCGTGTATCCGGGAAAAACAGCTCGGCGGTCAGACGAGCTTGCTCAAACGTGTTGCCTGTACTCCCGATCGGGGAGACGTCTGCATCATGCAAGGGCAAATCGGAGGCGTCAACGGTTTTGTAGTGAATATTTTCAGTCACTACATATTGTCGGACAAAGCTGTTGGGAATTAGCGGGCGGAGTCGAAGGTGTGTCGGTCAGGACGACAAAGGCGGACACTCAAAGCGGTAAAAAGTGCAGGGATGACCGTCTACCAGCTGCTGATGCAAGGTGAACCCGTCAACGTTGAGCCCCGGCATCACGGCGGCCCAGAACAGGCGTGCCGGCTGATTCGCCTCGATGTGGAAAATCTGCCATTGACCGGGGAATTGACTCAAGAGGGTGGATACGACAAATCGCGCGACACCCTGGCCACGGAAGCGTCGACTGACAAACAGATAGCCGATGTTGTAGTCGGCACCGGGTAGATGGACCTGGTTATCCACGGTCACGAAGCCGGCCAGTTCACCGTCGACCTTGATCAGGAATGGCCGGGTGGCTGGGTTTCGCCAGTAGTCGGGCATGGGCAGGATGTTGAACAAACCGTATTCGCCCAGTTTCAGCGGCAACCATTCGCTGAAGTCGTAGGTGTAGAACTGCATCAGGTTCTCGATGGTTTCCAGTTCATCGCGTTGGGCGGCGTGCAGTTCAATCGAAGACATTCGAAGTGGCTCCTGATCGGCCAAGGGACACCATTGATTATGGCCGGCGTCGCACGATCTGTGGCGAGGGAGCTTGCTCCCTCGCCACAGGGTTCGGTGTCAGGTTTACGTGTTGCTTGCGGGTTTTGCCCTGCGCTTGGTGCCGTTCGCAGCTTTGCGCGGGGTGCCTTTACGTTTTTTCTTCCATGGGGCTGCGGCGGAGCCGCCGGGCGGTGGACCGCTGATGGTCAGGCTCAGCCCGGCACAGCGACTGACCTGTTTGCTCATCCACGCCGCCTGTTTGGTGACGAACTCTTCCAGGCTCATTTCCCCGCTTTGCACCATGTCCAGGGCCTGTTCCCAGATCGCCGTGGTGCCCGGATCGGCGATGGCCCGTGGTACGGCGTCGATCAGGCTGAACGCGGCCGGCGTGGCGGCCAGGGCCTTGCCGTTCTTGACCAGATAACCACGGTCGAGCAGGCCCTGGATGATCGACGCACGGGTCGCTTCGGTGCCGATGCCGGTGGTGTCCTTGAGTTTTTGCTTGAGCAGCGGGTCTTCCACCAGTTTGGCCACATTCTTCATGGCCTTGATCAGGTCGCCTTCCGTGAACGGCTTTGGCGGTTGCGTCCACAGATCCTTGAGTTGCACGCCGGCCACTGCGCAATCGATGCCTTCGGCCAGGTTGGGCAGAGTCTGCGGTGCCGGGGCTTCGCGCCCCTTGGCCGGAGCCAGCGCTTCGGGCAGGGCGCGTTTCCAGCCCGGCTCGATGATCTGCTTGCCGACAGCCCGCAAGGCCTCGCCGGCGCAGTCGAAGTCGGCCTGGGTGCGGTCGTATTCGTGATTGGGCAGGAACTGCGCCAGGTATCGGGCGCGGATCAGGGTGTAGACCGCACGCTGTTTGCCCGCCAGGCGCTCGAGGTTCTTTGCCGCAGCCGTGGGGATGATGCCGTGGTGAGCGCTGACCTTGGCATCGTTCCAGGCCCGTGAGCGCCGTTGCGGATCAAGGTGGTCGTGCAAGGCGTTCAACGCCGGATCGGCCTGGCGCAACGCCGCCAGAATGGCTGGTGCCTCACTGTGCTGACTGAGGGGCAAGTAGCCGCAATCACTGCGCGGATAGGTGATGACTTTGTAGGTTTCGTACAGCGCCTGGGCGATGTCGAGGGTTTCCTGGGCACCGAGACCGAGCTTCTTCGAGCAGACCTCCTGCAGGGTGCCCAGGTCGAACGGCAGCGGGGCCACCTCGCGCATCCGTTCGGTGCGCAACTTGATCACCCGCGCACTGGCCGCGCCGCTCATGGCGGCCGCCGCCTGTTGCGCCAGCGCCTGGTTCAGGCAGCGATCCTGATCGTCGCAAACGTCCGATGCCGCGCGCCATTGCGCAGTGAACGCGGTGCCGTTGTGCAGCAGTTGCACGTCGATGGCCCAATAGGGGACGGGCACAAAGTCGGCAATGCTGCGATCGCGATCCACCACCAGGCGCAAGGTCGGCGTTTGCACCCGGCCGACCGGTAACACGCCTTGATAGCCAGACTGGCGCCCCAGCAGGGTGAACAGCCGACTCATGTTCATGCCGATCAGCCAGTCGGCCCGGGAACGCCCCAGGGCCGAGTGATAGAGGCTGAAGGTCTCGTGCCCCGGTTTGAGGGCCGCAAGGGCCTTGCGGATGGACGCATCGTCCAGCGCCGACAACCAGAGGCGGCGGATCGGCCCGCGATAGCGGCAATGCTCCACCAGTTCCCGGGCGATCATCTCGCCCTCGCGGTCGGCGTCCGTGGCGATGATCAGTTCGGACGCTTCACCGAGCAGGCGCTTGACCGCCTTGTACTGGCTGGCGGTGCGCGGCTTGACGGTCATTTTCCATTTTTCGGGAATGATCGGCAGGTCGGCCAGCACCCAGCGCTTGTAGCGCGCGTCGTAGGCATCCGGCGGTGCGGTTTCCAGCAGGTGGCCGATGCACCAGGTCACCGTGACGTCCGTTCCCAGCCAGCAGCCATCGCCCCGGCGCCGGGCGCCGAGGACTGCCGCAATGTCTTTGGCCTGGGAAGGTTTTTCACAGAGGTACAGCCGCATAACCACCATCGTCGATCAATTTGCCAGAGGTGCACAGAATGGCGCTTGATGGGCGATGGAGCAATCTTTATCTGTATGGATGTACAGCTTGGTGTGTCGCGCCGAAGGCCTGCGCCGGCTGACACCGGCCTGGCTCCGTTCGGCTGCGAAGCAGTCGCGAGGGTGAAACTTGGGTTATACCTGATAAACCGTGGTCTCAGGTTTTGGGGCTGCTGCGCAGCCCATCGCGGGCAAGCCACGCTCCCACGTTGTGCTGTGGTGTTGTCGAGAAACTGCGGGCTTGCCCGCGATGAACGTTGACGCGGTATTCCGATTTGCAGGTCCATCACTGTCATGAGGAACGCATTCCATGAAAAGCTCCGGTCCTAGCCCTGTCATCACCATCGCCGAGCAGCCTGGCTGTCTGCTGGTGAGATTTCACGGCATTCAAGTGGCGGCCTCGGCACGCGCCCTGGTGTTGCTGGAGGCCAATTACCCGCCGGTGTACTACGTGCCGCGAGAGGACATCGACGAGAAATATTTCGCCCGCACCGACCACACCAGCTATTGCCCGTACAAGGGCGATGCCAGTTATTTCAGCTTGCAGGTGCCGGGGCATGAAAGTGCCAACGCGGTGTGGAGTTACGAAGACCCCAAGGTATCGGTGGAGCAAATCCGCGGATACCTGGCGTTCTACCCGGATCAAGTGAAGTTCGAGTTGCTTGATGCCGAAGTTTGATTAGGGTTGATCGCCGCGACGAGGGAGCCGCTCCCTCGTCGCGAGCAATGACCTCAGTTCCTGTCGAGATCCACGTTGCGCGTCTCACGCAGACAAATCATCCCCACCACCAGGCTCACCCCGGTGATCACCACCGGGTACCACAGCCCGTAGAAGATGTCCCCGGTGTACACCACCAACGCGAACGACACGGTCGGCAGGAAACCGCCGAACCAGCCGTTGCCGATGTGGTAGGGCAGGGACATCGAGGTGTAGCGGATGCGGGTCGGGAACAGTTCGACCATCAACGCCGCCAGCGGGCCGTAGCACATCGCGGAGATGATGATCAGCGCGACGATCAGCGCCACGATCATCGGTTTGTTGATCTGCTGCATGTCAGCCTGTTGCGGGTAACCGGCGAGGGTCACGGCACCGCGCAGGGCGGCTTCGTCGAAACCATCGATCTTCACGTCACCGACGCTGACCTGCACGCCGCTGCCGGCCGGGGCCGCTGCGCTCTGGTAGGGCAGACCCTGCTTGACCAGGAAGGTCTTGACCTTGTCGCACGGGCTGTCGAATTTCGCCTTGCCCACCGGGTCGAACTGGAAGGTGCAGGTGGCCGGGTCGGCCATCACGGTGATCGGTGCCTGGCGACTGGCCTGGTCGATGGCCGGGTTGGCGTAGTGGGCCAGGGTCTTGAAGATCGGGAAGTACAGCGCGGTGGCCAGCAGCAGGCCGATCATCAGCACCGGTTTACGCCCGACCTTGTCCGACAGCCAGCCAAAGAAAATGAAGAAAGGCGCGCCAATGGTCACGCTGACAATCAGCAAGCCGTTGGCCACCGCCGGGTCCATTTTCAGGAACTGGGTGAGGAAGAACAGCACATAGAATTGCGCGGCATAGAAGGTCACCGCTTGCCCGGCATTGATGCTGAACAGGGCGATCAACACCACCTTGAGGTTTTCCCATTTGCCGAAGGAGTCGCGAATCGGCTGTTTGCACAGCTTGCCTTCTTCTTTCATTTTCACGAAGGCTGGCGACTCGTGCAGGCTCATACGAATCCAGGTCGAGATGCCCAGCAGCACGATGGAAAACAGGAACGGAATACGCCAGCCCCAGACTTCGAACTGGTCACCGGTGAAGTAGCGGCAGCCCAGCACCACCAGCAGCGACAGCAGCAGGCCCAGAGTCGCGGTGGACTGAATCCAGCTGGTGTGGAAGCCCCGCTTGCCGACGGGCGCGTGCTCGGCGACATAGGTCGCGGCGCCGCCGTATTCACCGCCCAGGGCCAGGCCCTGGAGCATGCGCAGCATCACCAGGATGATCGGCGCGGCGATGCCGATGCTGGCGTAGGTCGGCAGCAACCCGACGCAGAACGTCGCCAGGCCCATGAGGATGATGGTGGCGAGGAAGGTGTACTTGCGCCCGATCATGTCCCCCAACCGCCCGAACACCAGCGCGCCGAACGGCCGGACGATGAAGCCGGCGGCGAAGGCCATCAGGGCAAAGATAAACGCCGTGGTGTCGTTGACCCCGGCGAAGAACTGCTTGCTGATCACCGCCGCGAGGGCGCCATAGAGGAAAAAGTCGTACCACTCGAAGACCGTCCCGAGGGACGAGGCGAAGATGACTTTCTGGGTTTCCTGGCTGGTGCCCGCGCTGCGCACGGCTTCCAGGGTTTGAACGTTCTCTGACATACCGGTATCCCTCACAGTGATTGTTTTTGTTGTTCCACTGGTGTTGCGTGTTCCTTGCAGGGGTGATGCTCGATGTCCGTGAATCTGATGCGGTCCTTGTGGGAGCGGGCTTGCTCGCGAAAGCGTCGTGTCATTCAACATCAATGTGAATGATCCACCGCCTTCGCGAGCAAGCCCGCTCCCACAGGTGATGTGTTTACAGAAGGGTTGAGGATCATCTGCGCAGCCTTCTCGGCAATCATCAGCGTCGGCGAGCAGGTGTTGCCCGAGGTGATGCGCGGCATGATCGAGGCATCGGCAATGCGCAGGCCGGGGATGCCATGGACCTTGAGTTGCGCATCGACCACGGCGTCGGCGTCATTGCCCATGCGGCAGGTGCCCACCGGATGGAAAATCGTGGTGCCGATCCGCGCGGCGGCTTCGTGCAGTTGTTCTTCGTTTTGCAGGCTGTCGCCGGGCAGGTATTCCACCGGATTGAAGGCGCGCAGGGCCGGGGCGGCGACGATGCGCCGGGTCAGGCGAATGGCGTCGGCGGCGACCCGCAGGTCCTCCGGATGGCTCAGGTAATTGGGTTGGATCAGCGGGGCTTCCTGCGGATCGGCGGAGCGGATTTCCACCCGGCCACGGCTTTGCGGACGCAGATCGCAGACCGACGCGGTGAACGCCGGGAACGCATGCAGCGGTTCGCCAAAGCGCTCCAGCGACAGTGGCTGCACGTGGTATTCGAGATTGGCGGAAGTCTGCTCCGGCCCCGATCGGGCAAAAGCGCCCAACTGGCTCGGCGCCATGGACAGCGGGCCGCTGCGGTCATACAGGTAGCGCAGGCCCATGCCCATCTTGCCCCACAGGCTGCCGGCAATCTGGTTCAGGGTGCGGGCATTTTCCAGCTTGTAGATCAGCCGCAGTTGCAGGTGATCCTGCAGGTTGCCACCGACGCCGGGTAGTTCATGGACGACGCCAATGCCCAGCCGCTCCAGCAGTGGACGCGGGCCGATGCCGGAGCGTTGCAGGATGCTGGGCGAACCGACGGAGCCGGCACACAGGACGATCTCCTTGCGCGCCTTGAAGTTTTTCGCCTGGCCTTGCCAGCGGGCGCTGACCGCCGATGCACGGCCATTGTCCAGCAACACGCGGTCGACTTCGACACCGGTCAGCACGGTGAGATTGGGACGCTGGCGAATGGGTTTGAGAAAGGCCTTGGACGCGTTCCAGCGGATTCCGGCCTTCTGATTGACCTGGAAATAGCCGCAACCTTCGTTGTCGCCCTGGTTGAAGTCATCGATGCTGGCGATGCCGCTTTGTTCGGCGGCACTGCGGAACGCATCGAGAATCGGCCATGACAGGCGCTGGCGTTCGACTCGCCATTCGCCCGCGGCGCCGTGAAATTCGGCGGCGCCGGCAAAGTGGTTTTCACTCTGCTTGAACAGCGGCAACACGTCTTGCCAGCTCCAGCCAGGGTTGCCGTCGGCGGCCCAGCGGTCGTAGTCGCCGGCCTGGCCGCGCATGTAGATCATGCCGTTGATCGAGGAACAGCCGCCCAGTACCTTGCCGCGCGGGTAGCTCAGGGCGCGGCCTTGCAGGCCCGGTTGCGCTTCGGTCTTGAAGCACCAGTCGGTGCGCGGGTTGCCGATGCAGAACAGGTAGCCCACGGGGATGTGAATCCACGCATAGTTGTCGCGGCCACCGGCCTCGAGCAGCAACACGCGATGTTGCGCATTGGCCGACAAACGATTGGCCAGCAGACATCCGGCCGGCCCGGCCCCGACCACGATGTAATCGTATTCATCAAGGGAAGTCTGCATCCCTGACCTCGCGTTGTTGTTCTTGTTGTCTGTCATCCTAGTTGTTAGCTTTCGTCAAAAGAATGTTAGTTTTTGCGCAGCCGCTGTGCGTTTTTAAACAGCATCCCGAACGGCAAAGAACAAGGACGCTTCATGTTCGACTGGAATGACCTGCGGTTTTTTCTTGAATTGCAGCGCAGCGGGCGTTTGCTCACGGCTGCCCGGCGCTTGAACACCACCCATGCCACCGTGGCGCGGCACATCGAGGCCATCGAAAAAAGTCTCGGTACGGCGTTGTTCGTCCAGCATGCCCAGGGGTATGAGATGACCCCGGCAGGCGAGGCGTTGCTTAAACACGCCGAGGCGATGGAGAACGTGGCGCTGCTGGCCCAGGAGGAAATCACCCAGTCCACCGCGCCGCTGGGCAAGATCCGCGTCGGGGTGACGGAAGGCCTGGGCATCATGTTCCTCGCCAGTCGCATGAACGGCTTGTTCGAGCGCTATCCGGGGCTGGAGGTGGAACTGGTGGCGGTGCCGCGTTTTGTCAGCATCCTCAACCGCGAGGCGGAAATCAGCATCCACCTCGAACGCCCGGCCGCCGACATGCTGGTCACCCGCAAACTCACCGATTATCGTCTGGCGCTCTATGCCAGCCAGGACTACCTCGACCGTTCACCGCCGTTGCGCAGTCGTGAGGACCTGGGGCGTCATGCGTGGATTGGCTATGTCGACGACCTGCTGTTCAGTCAGGAGCTGATGTTCCTCAACAGCTTCTGCCGTAACCCGCAGGTGGTGTTTCACAGCACCAGCGTGATCGCCCAACAGCAGGCGGCGCGCTCAGGCCTGGGGATTGCCGTGCTGCCGTGCTACATGGCCAGTGCCGATCCCGGTCTGGTGCCGTTGCTGCCGGACGAAAGCATCCAGCGCAGCTACTGGATCAGCACCCGCCGGGAGTTGCACAAGTCGGTGCGGTTGCGGGTGTTGTGGGATTATGTGGTTGAGTTGTGTGAGCGGGAGCAGGGGTTGTTGCAGGGGGCAGTTTCCCTCGGTGCCTGAGCTGACGCCATCGCGGGCAAGCCCGCTCCCACAGGTTTTTGTGCTGTTCACACCAACTGTGTAGCACAGCAGATCCCTGTGGGAGCGGGCTTGCCCGCGATGGCGGCGGTCCATCCAGAATTGATCCTACGGCTTAACCAACAATCTCGAACGCCGTACTGGCCAGCCTTTCACCATTGACCATGATATGCACCGCATGGCGCCCCGCATAATGCCGGCGGGTGGTGAGTTCCTTGATCTGCTGGCCACGGCTGACGGCTTCGACGGCGTTACCGGGCAGCGTCAGTGCCTTGAGCTTGAACACCTTCGCCGAGGTGCTGCCGTTGGCCTTGACGTAATCGATGGCGTAGTCGATCACCAGGCGCTGGCTGCTTTGAACGGTGGATTTGACGGCAAACGACAGGGTGATCTTTTCTCCCAGGCCAATCACCGGTGGTTCGACTTTCACATCCACGATCTCGACCTCAGGCTTGCCGCCCGCGCCGATGATCGCCAGTGCCCGCTGGTTGCCCTGTTTGATCAGGCTGCGCAGGGCGTGTTTGGCGATCCATGCGGTGTGCCTGTTGTCCAGCGACCAGTCTTCGATCAGGTTCAGCACCCAGTCGGGATTATCCTTGGTGATGTCGTTGAGGTGGTTGGCCACGGATTTGCGCACGTACAGGCTCGTGTCGGCCTTGAGGTTGTCGAGGATCTTCGCGGCCAGTGTCGGATCGGCCTGAATGGGCTCCAGCCGGAATGACCAGGGCAGGCGCGGCCGGCATCCTTCGCTGGCCAGGCGCCGCACATGCTCGTTGCCATCCAGCGACCAGGCATGCATCAGCTTGAGCGAGCGTTCGAGGTCACTGCGCAGAAAGTGACGGATTGCGAATTCCGAAGAGCCAAAAGCGGTGAAGTACTTCAGTGCGTCCATCGACTGATCGAACGCATGGGCGCCGTAGCTGGCGACATAGTGCGGCAGGCACATGCTGACAAAGCCGCTGTTCAGGCGCGGGGCGAGGGCGCGTAGCACCTGCAGCGATGCCTCGTAGTCCAGGGGCAGCACGGCGTGCAGGCATTCGCTGACCCGGGCCATGCGCTGCATGACGCTGAGGTCTGCCAGGCCGGATTGGGTCAGCTTCAGGAAGCGCCTGGCCTCGAATGGCGGATAGACCGCGGTCATTTCGCTGGCGATGTGCTGGAGGCGCTCGGTGTTGAAGATTTCCTTTAGGGCGGGGGCAGGTTGGTCAGTCATGGTGGTTCCTTTGAAGTTGTGGTTATTCCATCACACCGCGTTATCGTTCTTCGCGATGTAGAAACGGGCTTGCTCCGGGCGGCGTTCCGACGAAGAGGCCCGAATAGTCACCTCAATTCTTGCCCGCCTGCTCCTGCAGTTGATCCGACTCGAATAACCTGGCCAGTTCCGCCCGCGCTTCCTGCGCCGTCTGCATCACTTTCACCGCGTCGTCATACACCGCATGCTGGGCTTCAAGCACCACTTCGTCGTGCTGCTTGAAGCGTTTGATCCGCGCATCCGCCTGAGCCTGGGTCAATCCCAGGCCGATCAGGGTTTGCCGGCTCATTTCCAGGCTCGAATGGAACGTTTCGCGCACGGCGTGAGCGTCGACGTCCATCAGCCGGTGCACATGCTGGCGGTTACGGGCACGGGCGATGATTTTCATGTGCGGGTAGAGCTTGCGCACCAGTTCGGCGGTCTTGATGTTGGTGTCCGGGTCGTCGGTGGCGATCACGAAATACTCGGCTTCCCCGACCTTCGCCGCGTTGAGGATTTCCGGGCGCATCGGGTCGCCGTAGAACACCGGTACGCCACCAAAGCTGCGGGACAGTTCGATGGTTTCCACCGAGGTGTCGAGGGCCACGAACTTGATGTTCTGTGCGCGCAGAATCCGCGCAACGATCTGGCCCATGCGGCCCATGCCGGCGATCACCACCCGTGGCGTGTCGGCGTCGATTTCGCGGAACTTCTCCGGCACTTCCACTGGTTGCACTTTCGGGCTGACCAACCGTGCGCAAAGCAGCAGCAACAGCGGCGTCACGGCCATGGACAGGGTGATGGTCAGCACCAGCAAGTCATACAGTTCTGCGGCGAACAGCCCGTGGTCGCGGCCGATCTTGAACACCACAAAGGCAAATTCACCACCGGCCGCCAACACGATTCCCAGGCGGATCGCACTGACCTTTTTCAAGCCCCCGGCCAGGCGACCGACAATAAACAGCAGCGGCAGTTTAATCGCGATCAGCAGCAGGGTCAGGCCCAGCACCGCCACCGGCATGCTCAGTAACAGGCTCAGGTTCGCGCCCATGCCGACGCTGATGAAAAACAGCCCCAGCAACAGGCCCTTGAACGGTTCGATCTGGGCTTCCAGTTCATGGCGATACTCGGAGTCCGCCAGCAGCAGGCCGGCGAGGAAGGCGCCCAGGGCCATGGAAATTCCGACCAGCTCCATCAGCCATGCCGTGCCGATCACCACCAGCAACGCCGTGGCGGTGGACACCTCTGGCAGCGCGGTCTTGGTCACCACGCGAAACACCGGTCGCAGCAGATAACGCCCGCCGATCACCACCACGGCGATGCTGGCCAGCACTTGCAGGCCGTGGTTCAGGTTTTCGCTGGCGCTGGTGCTGTGATCGCCACCGGCAAGCAACGGCACCATGGCGATCAAGGGGATCGCGGCGATGTCCTGAAACAACAGGATCGCGAACGCCAGCCGCCCGTGGGGGCTGGTCAGTTCCTTGCGTTCAGCCAGGCTTTGCAGGCCGAACGCCGTGGACGACAGCGCCAGGCCCAGGCCGAGGACGATCGCGGTGTTCAACGGCTGGCCAAACAGCCACAGCGCGACCACGCCAATTACTGTGCCAGTGAGCAACACTTGCGCCAGACCCACGCCGAACACTGATTTGCGCATCACCCACAGGCGTCGCGGCGACAGTTCCAGGCCGATGATGAACAGCAGCAACACCACGCCGAGTTCGGAAATGTTCGCAACGCTTTGCGGATTGTCGATCAGGCCCAGCACCGACGGGCCGATGATCACCCCGGCAAACAGATAGCCCAGAACCGCCCCCAGTTGCAGGCGCTTGGCCAAGGGAACGATGAGCACGGCCGCCATCAGAAACACGACAGCGGCTTGTAGCAGGTTGCCTTCATGGGGCATGAGAAAACTCCAGGACTCGGTACAGCGGGGGTGACAAGAATAAAGGCTGAGCCCTTCGGCGTCAGCAAAACGCTCGGGCTCAGATGTTACAATTTGCATTAATTAGTTACATTTATAGAATTAGCTGATCAATCCAACTGTCCCTCTCGAGTAGTCTCCATGGCGATCAACTTCGACCTCAACGATCTGCAGGCCTTCCGTGCCGTGGTCGAGCAGGGCAGCTTTCGCAAGGCCGCCGATACGGTGCGCATTTCCCAGCCAGCCTTGAGCCGGCGCATTGAAAAACTCGAAGGCGCCCTCGGTGTGCGGCTGTTCGAGCGCACCACGCGCAAGGTCAGCCTGACCCAGGCCGGACGGGGTTTCATGCCCAGCGTCGAACGCCTGCTGGACGATCTGGACGTGGCATTGCTGGGCATCAGCGAAGTCGCTTCGACCCGGCTCGGCCATGTCACGGTCGCCTGTGTACCCTCGGCGGCTTACTACTTCATGCCGCGGGTGATCGCGCACTATCACCGGCAGTTTCCACGGATCAAGGTCAAGGTGCTCGACTCCAGTGCCCACGACGTGTTGAGTGCGGTGGTCAATGGCGAAGCGGATTTCGGTCTGAGCTTCATGGGCACGCTGGAAGCCGAAGTGGATTTCGAGCCTTTGGTGCAAGAAGGGTATGTAGTGGCGTGCCGGCGCGATCATCCGCTGGCGGGGCGAAGCAGTGTCACCTGGGACGAGTTCTATCAGCAGGATTACATCTCGCTGGATAAAACCTCTGGCAACCGTTTTCTGCTGGATCAGGCACTGACCGGCGTGGTGCCGCAGCGGCCAAGTATCTGCGAAACCCGTCACGTGACCACCATGATCGGGCTGGTGGAGGCCGGGTTGGGCGTGGCGGCGGTGCCGCTGATGGCGATGCCGGCGGCGGACCATCCGATCCTGACGCGGGTGCCGTTGACCCATCCGCAGGTGATGCGCAGCGTCGGTCTGATCAAGCGCCGGGGTCGAACCCTGACCCCGGCGGCATTGGAGCTTGAACGGCTGGTGGTGGAGATGAAAGTCCTGCAGCCGTCGGTCAGCGACTGACCGAGTCCAGTCCGGTCGCTTTCACGTCCGGTTGAGCCTGGGCCGAGGCCATGTATTGCAGCAAGGCTTTGGCTTCGGCCGGGTGCCGGGCACTTACCGGGATCCCGGCGGCAAACCGGGTGACCGACTGCACCGACTCCGGAATCTTCGCCACAAAACTGACCCCCGGCACCGGCAACAATTCGCTGACCTGCTGGAAGCCCAGTTGATAGTCGCCAGTGGCAACCACCGAGCCCACGGGGATCTTCGGCACCATGGTCGACTTGGGCTTGAGCTGGTCCTCGATCCCCAGGCGTTTGAACAGCTGCTGTTCGATGTACACGCCGCTGGCGCTGTCGGAGTAGGCCACTGATTTAGCGTCGAGCAGCGTCTTTTTCAGGCCCTCGACGTTGCTGATATCCGGTTTCGGCGCACCTTCGCGCACCACCAGGCCAATGCGCGAATCCGCCAGTTCGACACGGGAAGCCGGGTCGACCTTGCCCTGCTTGATCAAGTCGTCTAGTGCATAGCCGACCATGATCACCACGTCGGCTTGCTCACCGCGGGCCAGGCGATTGGGGATCGCTTCCGGGGCCTTGCCCATGGAGGGACCGAGCGCGGTGTCGAGGGTGTTGCCGGTGGAAGCGGCGAATTTCGGGCCGAGGATCTTGTAGGCCGCCGTGAAGCCGCCGGAGGTCATCACACGGATCTCTTCAGCCTGGGCAATGCCGCTCAAGCCCAGGCTGACCACCAATGCGAGGGCGGCAAGATTGAAGGTTTTTTTCATGGTCATGTTCTCGATAAAGGGCCGGTTCACGACGCCACCGGTTGCAGATGATTCGAGGCGCGGCGATAGAGCATGAGCGTCGCGCACAATGCGCACAGTGCTGCAAAGCTCATCCAATAACCCGGTGCCGCCTTGTCGCCGGTGTACTGGATCAGCAAGGTCGACATCGCCGGGGTGAACCCGCCGAACACGGCGGTGGCCAGGCTATAGGCGAGGGAGAAACCGGCCACCCGGACTTCCACGGGCATGATCTCCGTCAGCGCCGGGATCATCGCGCCGTTGTACAGGCCGTAGATGAACGACAGCCACAACAGCACCAGCAGCATGTGGATGAAGCTGGGCGCGTTCACCAGAAAGGTCAGCACCGGGTAGGTGGTGGCGATGGCCAGCAAGGCCATGGTGATCAACACCGGGCGTCGCCCGATGCGGTCCGAGAGTGCGCCGCCAATCGGCAGCCAGATGAAATTCGAAACGCCCACCAGCAATGTCACCAGCAGCGCGTCGGACGTACTCAGGTGCAGCACGGTTTTACCGAAGGTCGGCGCGTACACCGTGATCAGGTAGAACGCGGTGGTGGTCAGGGCTACCATCATCATCCCGGCGAACACGGTCAGCCAGTTTTGCCCCAGAGTGCGGAACACTTCACCCATGCTCGGGCGGTGTTTACGGGTGGCGAACTCTTCGGTTTCCTCCAGGTTGCGGCGCAGCAGGAAGATGAACGGCACGATCATGCAGCCGACGAAAAACGGAATCCGCCAACCCCAATCGGCAATCACGTTCGGTGCCATCCACTGGTTCAAGGCGTAACCCAGCGCGGCGGCGACGATGATCGCCACTTGCTGGCTGCCCGACTGCCAACTGGTGAAAAAGCCCTTGTGGCCGGGTGTGGCGATCTCGGCGAGATACACCGACACGCCGCCCAGTTCCGCACCAGCGGAAAAGCCCTGCAGCAGCCGCCCGATCAGCACCAGGGCCGGGGCGAACAGACCGATGGTTTCGTAACCGGGCACCAGCACAATCAGGATGGTGCCGCTGGCCATGATCGACAGGGTCACGATCAACCCTTTGCGTCGACCCACATCGTCGATATAGGCACCCAGCACCACGGCGCCCAATGGACGCATCAAAAAGCCTGCACCGAACACGGCGAAGGTCATCATCAGCGAGGCGAATTCGCTGCTGGCCGGAAAGAACACGGCAGCGATCTGCGTGGCATAGAAACCGAAAAGGAAGAAGTCGAACTGTTCGAGGAAGTTGCCCGAGGTGACCCGGAAAATGGCACTGGCGCGAGAGCGTCCGCGCGGGATTGAGGCTGTCATCGATAAATACTCCACCGCTTTTATGACGTGCGCCGGCTGGACGCGGCGCACGGTTCTTATTGGGGCGGATAGTGGAGCAGGGGCATCGATATGTTAATTGCATTGTTGGCATGCATTGATGCGTGAAGCGGATCAATGCATTCGTGGCCTTGCTCGTGCAGTTACCGGTACAGGCTCCCGTCGACGAAGCGCTATTCGCTATGCGCCCGCGCAACGCTCTCGGTGCCCAGCCGATATTGATTGTTCCCGCTGCGTTTGGCCTCATACATCGCCAGGTCGGCAATGTGCAGCAAACGGTCGATACTCGACGCATGATCGGGGAACACCGCGACGCCGAGGCTGGTGCCGATGTGGCGCTGGTCGTTGCCGATGGTGACGGGCGGGGAGAGTTCGACGAAGATTTTCTGGCAGATGCTGCGCGCTTCGTCTTGAAGGCTATTGCCCTGGGGCAGGTCCTGGAGAATGACCACGAATTCGTCGCCGCCGATCCGGGCGACGGTGTCGGTGCCGCGCAGAATGCGCTTGAGCCGGGTGGCGGTCGTGACCAGCACGCGGTCGCCGGCCGCATGACCATAGCGGTCGTTGATGGCCTTGAAACCATTGAGGTCGACAAACACCAGCGCCACCCGCGTGGCACTGGTGCGCGCCAGCTCCAGCGCTTCGGACAGGCGTTCTTCGAGCACCAGGCGATTGGGCAGGCCGGTCAACGGGTCGTAATGGGCCAGGTGCTTGAGGTAGTTGGCCGAGGCCTTTTCTTCGGTGATGTCGCGTACCACGCCCATCATCTTGACCGTTTCGTCGTGGTCGTTCTTGACCACGTTGCCGGTTTCGCGCAGCCAGCGGATCGTTCCGTCGGGCCAGACCACGCGGTATTCCTCGTCATGGTTTTCGCCGGTTTCCAGGCAACGCAGTTCGCCGGCCCGAACCCTGGGCCGGTCGTCCGGATGCACGCAGGAGCAGAACAGGGCGTAGGAGGGCGTCACTTCGCCGATCTTGAAGCCGAACATGCCGAAAATCGCATCTGACCAGTACAACCGGTCGGTGTCGACATCCCAATCCCAGGTGCCGATGCGGGCAAAGTACTGGCTGCGTTTGAAGCGCTCGGCGTCGCCGTCCTGATGGATGCTCTGGCCTTCGGACAGGCGGGTGACGATGCTGCGATATTCGGCCAGTTGCTTTTGCAGCGAACGTTCGCGCCAGACCAGCGCGACGATCAGGGTGAGCGTCGTTGAACCAAGGATGACGCTGGTCCAGAGCAGGATCATTCGGGGATGGCCATCAGGGCGGTGAACCGTAGGGTAATTGTTGATTATTTTAGTTCAGCAAACCGCTTTGAACGCCGCGCGGGAGGCGGCAATGGTTGCCAATCGCGGGCAAATCTGGGAAAACGGCGCCCATCAGGCCCTTGAGGGCGAGAGAGCATACGAGTGAATTCAATGAATGACGAGCTTCAGGTAATCGATCTTCAGGTGGGTGACGGAAAAGCCGCCGTAAAAGGCGCGCTGATCACCACCCAGTACCGTGGTTGGCTGGAGGACGGGACCGAATTCGACTCTTCCTACAGCCGGGGCAAACCCTTCCAGTGCGTGATCGGCACCGGGCGGGTCATCAAGGGCTGGGACCAGGGCATCATCGGCATGCAGGTCGGTGGCAAGCGCAAGTTGCTGGTGCCGGCGCATCTGGCCTATGGCGAACGCACCATGGGCAAGATCACGCCGAATTCGAACCTGATCTTCGAAATTGAATTGCTGGAAGTGCTGACGCGGGATGATTGACCGTCAGGCCTGAAAGGTTTCCCGGTACGCGTACAGGCCGGGGGTGCCGCCGGTCATGACGAACAGCACGTTGTCCCCGGAGGCGAAGCGCCCTTGCTGCAAGTCGGCCAGCAAACCCGCAAAGGCTTTGCCGGAGTACACCGGGTCGACCAGCAGGCCTTCGGAACGGGCCATCAGGCGTACTGCGTCTTGCATGGCGACGGTTGGCAGACCGTAGCCGGCACCCAACTGGCTGCCGTCAATCGCAATCCCGGCAGCTTGCACCTCGGCGTTACTGCCCAGCAGCGCCAAAGTCTCGCGGGTCAATTGCAGGGTTCTCGTCGCTGATGAGTCCTGGTCGGACAATACCGAGAACGACTTGACCAGGGACGTACCCCGGCCCAGCAAATGGAAGCCCGCCGCGAGCCCGGCATGGGTACCGGCGCTGCCGTTGGGGACCACCACCTGGTTGAACGTCAGGTTCAGCTCCGCCTCTTGCCGGGCGATTTCCGCTGCACAGCGGGCATAGCCGAGGCTGCCCAAGGGGGTCGAGCCACCGGTCGGCAGCACCATGACCTTGCGCCCGGAATCCCGAAGCTGCGCAGCCCGGGCCTCGGCTTTGGCCAGTGAGTCGGTACCGCCGGCAAACACCTGCATCTGTGCGCCGAACAGTTGGTCGAGCAGCACGTTGCCATTGAGTTCGTAATCCACCTCGGCTTTGGCCACGGCCCGGGTCAGGAACAACTCGCAGGCGATGCCCAACCGGGCGCACACCGCGGCGGTCAGGCGCGCATGATTGGACTGGATACCACCCACGGTAATGATCGTATCGACCCCGGCTTGCAGCGCCGCGCCGATATGGAATTCAAGCTTGCGCAGCTTGTTGCCGCCGGCGCCGATCAACATATGGTCGTCGCGTTTGAGAAACAGGCCGATACCCTGCTTGTCCAGGCCCAGCAGCTGTTCGAGTCGCGCAGCCCGCTGAATGGGCGTGGGACCTTGCAGCAGGTCTGCCCGCGCAAAAACACTCAGTGACTTGTCCAGTTGGGTCTGCATCAATCGAGCCTCGTTGTTTACCATGGTAAAGGTGACTCTATGGAGAAAGGCCGGCGGGATAAACGCACTGCCCGTCATGACTGTTTTAACCCGGTGTAACTAATCGGCCGGTCAGCAGGACTTTCCAGGCCGCTTTGGACAGGCTGGGCCGGGCTTGAAACCACGATCTGAAGAGGAGAAGGCGGGTTGCCAATCAACGAATACGCCACGGCTATCGAACTGCTGGATGAGTCTTATCGACACTGGACCGGTGAACCCCTGCCAGCCCCGCAGTCGCTGAGCGGGCTTGAACGCCTGCACTGGTTGTACGCCCACGCGCCCTACAGTTTGCTGGCCCACGGCACTGAAGACGACCCTCTGTTCTTCTACGCCAATGAACAGGCGCTGGCCTGCTTCAAGTACCCGCGCCCGGAATTTCTGGGCATGCCGTCACGCTTCAGCGCCTCGCCACTGGACCGCGCCGTGCGCCAGACCCTGCTGGAGCAGGTCACGGCCCATGGCATTGCTCACGGTTACAGTGGCTATCGGGTGGATCGGCAGGGTAATGCCTTCATGATTCATGACGGCAAGGTGTGGACGCTCATCGATCAACACGGTGGGCGCGTGGGGCAGGCGGCGTTGTTCTGGCCGGATGCAGAGCGGGTCGGGCAGTTGGGGGTGTTGAGCCAAGACCTTTAGCGGACAGCTGGCTGGCGAATTTCGATGTCAGGCCGACCTGTCATCGGGTTGTGCCTTGCCAGGCTCCACTTTATCGGGGAACATATGCGCTATATAGGGGTAGGGGGTATAGGTATGTCGCACATTCACGAACACAAGGATGACTTGATCAAACGGGTGAGGCGGATAGCCGGGCAGGTGGAAGCGGTGGAGCGAGCGCTTGAGTCCGATGCCGATTGCGCCAAGACCCTGCATCTGGTCGCCGCCATCCGGGGCGCGGTCAATGGTCTGCTGGAGCAGTTCATCGATGCCCATGCCCGCGAGCACGTTGCCCATCCGGACCTGAGCGATGAAGAGCGCGCCCAGGGCGTGGAAGACTTGTTGCTGGCCATCCGTCGTTATGCCAAATAGAGGCCCGAATTCCATGACGCAGACACCCCAGGCTTCGCGTTTCGCCCACGACCATGTGTTTCTCGGCGCATCCCATGATGAAAACGCCCGACGCACCTTATGGGTGGTGGCGCTGACGTTCGTGATGATGATTGGCGAAATTGCTGCCGGCTACATCACCGGTTCCATGGCGCTGCTGGCCGATGGTTTTCACATGGCCACCCATGCCGGGGCCTTGGGCATCGCGGCGGCGGCCTATGGGTTCGCGCGGCGCAATGCCAATAACGCGCGTTACAGCTTCGGCACCGGCAAGGTCGGGGATCTCGCGGGTTTTGCCTCGGCCATGGTGCTGGGGCTGGTGGCGATCGGCATTGCCGGCGAGTCCGTTTATCGCCTGTTTCAGCCAACGACCGTGGCATTCACCGAAGCGACGGTGATTGCGGTGGTGGGGCTGGCGGTGAACATCGCCAGTGCCTTTTTGCTGGCGGGCGACCACGGTCATCATGGCCACGATCACGGACATAGCCATGATCACGGCCATCATCACCATCACGACAACAACCTGCGCTCGGCCTATGTCCATGTGTTGGCCGACGCCTTGACCTCGGTGCTGGCGATTGCCGCATTGTTGGCCGGGCGCTATCTGGGGTGGGTGTGGCTGGACCCTGTGATGGGCATCGTGGGCGCCATCGTGATTGCGAAATGGGCGGTTGGATTGATGCGTGACAGCGCTGCGGTGTTGCTCGATGTCACGGATGAGCACGTTGCCGATGAAATCCGTGAGCTGCTGGAGTCATCGGACGATGTGCGCATCAGCGATCTGCATGTCTGGCAGGTCGGCCCCCAGGCGCGGGCCGCGATTGTCAGCGTTGTAGCCGCAGCCAATGTCAGTGCCGACACCATTCGCGAACGCCTGGCGCCGGTCCATGAACTGTCTCACCTGACCGTCGAATACCGCATTGCTTGAACGGCTTTCGCTCAATCACTGAACAGCGCAATCCGTCCATTCGTGGATGGGCGGTATTGCCGTTTCAGTGGGTCCAGTGCCGGCCGCATCGCCAGAAACTGCTTGAGCGTGGCGCCTGCAATGTTCAACGCCAGGCGTTGCCCCGGACATTGATGGCGCCCCGCACCGAAGGTGAAGCTGCGCCGGTTCGGGCGGTCGAGCAGGAAGGTGTCGGGGTTGTCGTTGAGCTGCGGGTCGCGATTGGCCGAGGCCAGCAGCACCAGGATCACGTCGGTGGCGTTCAGCTTCACCCCGTCAATCTCGCAGGGGGCGGCGACGAAGCGGCGGGTGTTCTGTACCGGTGGGTCGAAGCGCTGCACTTCGGCCAGCAGGTCTTCGACAGGGGTTGATTCGCTGCGCAACGACGGATGTTGAGTCAATGCCAGCACGGCGTTGCCGATCAGCCCGGCAGTGGCCTCGAAGGTCTGGGAGAACAGGCCGATCAGGTTGGCGATCAGGGTTTGCGGCGCGCCGGATGCGAAACGTTGGCGGATGCCTGCCAGCAAAGGGCTGTGGTTGTGCGGATCGTCGAGCAATTCGATGAAGTAACCGCTCAAGTGTTCGGCGGAAGCGTGGGCGGCGGTCAATTGTGCCGCGTCACTCAAGGGCGACAGGCAGGCGACGAAATCCGCCGTCAACTCGCTGATGGCCCGGCCCTGGGCCGGGGTGAACCCCAACAACGCCGCCACCACGCACACTGGTCCACGGAACATGGCGTTGTACAGGCCAGCGGCATCCGCAGTGATCAATCGGGCGCTGACCAGGGCCTCCACTTCCTGCGCATCGATCAACTCCAGCCCCGGCGCAATCGCCGACCGTGGGCAACGCTGGCGTTCACCTTCATTCATACGCATCAATTGGCCGAACACCTGGCCGGCCATGCCGTCGGCGATCGCCTTGGGGACTGGCTCCTGCGCCGGTCGGACGTGGCAATCGGGATGCGCCAGTACGGCGGCCACCGCCCGGGCGCTGCTGGCCACCCACAGGTTGAGCCCCGGATGAAAAGCCAGCCCACCTTCGGCACGCAGTTGTGCGTAGTAGGGATAGGGATCGGCATGGGTCGCAGCGATGATCGGGTCCATGGTCACAGCCTTTTGTTGTTGGAAAGAGTTGCTACTATCTCCAGTCCGAAAGGGCTTTGATTCGTCCGGGAGCGAAATATGAGCGCAGAGCATCACGACATCGGCGTCTCGCAGGTGGCGGCAGCCATCGCTGAACCTGCGCGGACGAAAATCCTCTGTTCGCTGATGGACGGCCACGCGCGCACCAGCACCGAACTGGCGGCGGTGGCCGAAGTCAGCGCGTCGACCGCCAGTGCCCACCTGGCCAAACTCAAGGAACTGGCGCTGGTGCGGCTGCACGTCCAGGGACGTCATCGCTATTACAGCCTGGCGGACAAGCGCGTGGCCCAGGCCCTGGAGGCACTGATGGTGATCGGCCAGAACACCGCGCCGGGCTTCCGGGCGCGGACCCCGGACCGCCTGCAATTTGCCCGCACCTGCTACGACCACATGGCGGGAACCCTGGCCGTGCTGTTGTATGACCGGATGCTTGAAGCGGGTTGGCTGGAGGAAACCGACGAACAGGCCTATCGCTTGAGCGACAGTGGTACGGCAATGTTTCAAGGGCTCGGGATCGAGGTACAGGACTTGAGCACCTTGCGCCGCCGCTTTGCCTGCCCGTGCCTGGACTGGAGCATGCGCCGGCCACATCTGGGCGGATCGCTGGGCGCGGCGTTGCTGCAAACGGCGCTCAAGCGCAAGTGGGTGACCCAGGATCTGGACAGTCGGGCGTTGGCGTTGACGGCGTTGGGGCGCAAGGAGTTTGGAAGGCGGTTTGGAATCGAATTGCCGTTGGTGGTTGAGGGTAATGTCAAAGTTTCGCAAATGACGGCAGGTTCGGTGGAGTTCGGGAACATTCGCTGACTGACGATAGGTGTATTCCGGATGCTTCTGTATTGAATGCAATGCCGTCATCGCGAGCAAGCTCGCTCCCACAGGGGGGAGTGGTGGGTTCGTCAGTACAATGCAAACAAAAAGCCCCCCATCGGGTGACCGATGGGGGGCTTTTGTGCGTCTGGCGTCAGGTCAAACCTTGACGATCCAGCCCGCTGGCGCTTCGATGTCTCCAGTTTGCACGCCGGTCAGCTCTTTGTAGAGCTTCTGGGTGATCGGGCCGACTTCGGTTTCGCTGTGGAACACGTGCAGGTGGTCGTTGTAGTTGATGCCGCCAATCGGCGTGATCACCGCAGCGGTACCGCAAGCACCGGCTTCCTTGAAGTCGGAGAGCTTGTCGATGAACACGTCGCCTTCGACCACGTCCAGTCCCAGGCGGGACCTGGCCAGCTCGATCAGCGACAGGCGGGTGATGCCCGGCAGTACCGATGGCGAGTTCGGGGTCACGAACTTGTTGTCGTGGGTGATCCCGAAGAAGTTGGCCGAACCGACTTCCTCGATCTTGGTATGGGTCAGCGGATCCAGGTAGATGCAGTCGGCGAAATGCGCCTTCTTGGCCTGGGAGCCCGGCATCAGGCTGGCGGCGTAGTTGCCACCGACCTTGGCGGCACCGGTGCCTTGTGGCGCGGCGCGGTCGTAGCTGGAGATCAGGAAGTTGTGCGGGGTCAGGCCGCCCTTGAAGTAGGCGCCAACCGGAATGCAGAAGATCGAGAAGATGAACTCGGGGGCGGTACGCACGCCGATGTTGTCACCCACGCCGATCACGAACGGGCGCAGGTACAGCGCGCCGCCGGTGCCGTACGGCGGAATGAAACGCTCGTTGGCACGGACCACTGCTTTACAGGCTTCGATGAATTGCTCGGTGTCGACTTGCGGCATCAGCAGACGGGCGCAGCTGCGCTGCATGCGCAGGGCGTTCTGGTCCGGGCGGAACAGGTTGATCGAGCCGTCCTTGCAACGATAGGCCTTCATCCCTTCGAAGCATTGCTGGCCATAGTGAAGGGCAGTGGAGCCTTCGCTGATGTGCAGCACGTTGTCTTCGGTCAGGGTGCCTTTGTCCCACTCGCCATTGCGAAAGTACGACAGATAGCGCTTGTCGGTCTTGATGTAGTCAAAACCCAGCTTGTCCCAATTGATGCTTTCGTTACCCATGACACCCTCTATCACTTAACAACCGCCGAAACGGTTCAAGGCTTCTGACGTTTTTTGGATGGGGACAACAATACTTCATTCTTGGGCTAAATCGCAGCCCAGACTATCGGGTGATCGGCAGATAATTCGCATTGACCTTGAGAATTCGCGAGCAAGCCCGCTCCCACATTTGGAATGCATCCCCCTGTGGGAGCGGCGGTGCGACGATTCGACTTGCTCGCGAAGAGGCCATCACAGCCGCCATCAATTGCTCTGAATCACAGATGCAACGCATGCCCCAACGCCCGCAACGCCGCTTCCTGCACCGCCTCACCCAACGTCGGATGCGCATGGATGGTGCCGCCGATGTCTTCCAGCCGCGCGCCCATCTCCAGGCTCTGGGCAAACGCCGTGGACAACTCCGACACGCCAACACCCACCGCCTGCCAGCCGACAATCACATGATTGTCCCGACGGGCGACCACCCGCACGAAGCCGCTTTTCGACTCCAGGGTCATCGCCCGGCCATTGGCGGCGAACGGGAAGCTCGACACGATGCAGTCCCAACCTGCGGCGTTGGCCTCGTCCGGGGTCTTGCCGACCACCACCAGTTCCGGGTCGGTGAAGCACACGGCGGCGATGGCGGTCGGGTTGAACTCGCGGCTCTTGCCGCTGATCAGCTCGGCAACCATCTCGCCCTGGGCCATGGCTCGGTGGGCGAGCATCGGTTCGCCGCTCAGGTCTCCGATGGCATACACGTTGCGCATGCTGGTCTGGCAGCGGTGGTCGATCTTGATCGACGAACCGTTCATGTCCAGGTTCAGCGCTTCGAGGTTCCAGCCCTGGGTGTTCGGCTTGCGACCGACGGCCACCAGCACCTGATCGGTTTCCAGGTTCAGGGTCGCGCCGTTCGGGGCCAGTATTTGCAAGGTATTTTCTTTTAAATCAAAGCCTTGCACGCTGTTCTTCAAGTAAAGCTTTATGCCGAGTTTTCTCAGTTCGTCGTGCACAGGCTGGGTCAGTTCGGCGTCGTAGGCCGGCAGGATGCGTTCCTGCGCTTCCACCACACTTACCTCGGCGCCGAGCTTGCGATAGGCAATGCCCAGCTCCAGACCGATGTAACCACCGCCGACCACAATCAAGCGCTTGGGCACGGACGTCGGCGCCAAGGCTTCGGTGGACGAGATGATCGGCCCGCCAATCGGCAACATCGGCAGGTTCACGCTTTTCGAACCGGTGGCCAGCACCAGGTGCTCGCACTGAATGCGCGTGTCGCCAACATCAATGGTTTTACCGTCAACCACTTTGGCCCAGCCTTGAACGACCTGGACCTTGTTCTTTTTCAGCAGCGCGGCAACGCCGGTGGTCAGGCGATCGACGATGCCGTCCTTCCATTCGACGCTCTTGGTGATGTCGAGGGTCGGCGCCGAAACGCTGATGCCCAGGGCCGAAAGCTGATGGTGGTGCTGCGTCTGATGAAACTGCTCGGCGACGTGAATCAGTGCCTTGGACGGAATGCAGCCGATGTTCAGGCAAGTGCCGCCCAACGATTGGCCTTCCACCAGAATGGTCGGGATGCCCAGCTGACCGGCACGGATCGCCGTCACATAACCGCCGGGGCCGCCGCCGATGATTAGCAGCGTGGTATTCAGAGTCTGCATGCCTTACTCCACAAACAAGGTAGCGGGTTGTTCGAGCAAGCCACGGATGGCCTGGATGAATAGCGCCGCGTCCATGCCGTCGACCACGCGGTGATCGAATGAGCTGGAGAGGTTCATCATCTTGCGGATCACGATCTGGCCTTTGATCACCATTGGCCGTTCGACGATCTTGTTCACGCCGACAATCGCCACTTCCGGCAGGTTCAGCACCGGCGTGCTGACGATGCCGCCCAAGGCGCCAAGGCTGGTCAGGGTGATGGTCGAACCGGACAACTCGTCGCGGCTGGCCTTGCCGTTGCGCGCGGCGTTGGCCAGGCGAGCGATTTCCGTTGCGCTGTCCCACAGGCTGCGGGCTTCGGCGTGACGCACCACCGGCACCATCAGGCCAACGTCGCTCTGGGTCGCGACGCCCACATGCACCGCGCCGAGGCGGGTGATGACCTGGGCTTCGTCGTCGTAGCGGGCGTTCATCTGCGGGAAGTCGCGCAGGGCGACGACCATGGCGCGGACCAGGAACGGCAGCAACGTCAGCTTGCCGCGGGTCGCGCCGTGTTTTTCGTTGAGGTGCGCGCGCAGCTCTTCCACGGCGGTGACGTCGATTTCCTCGACATAACTGAAGTGGGCGGCACGCTGGGTGGCGTCCTGCATGCGCTGGGCAATCTTGCGGCGCATGCCGATCACCGGGATCTGCTGTTCATCGGTACGTTGGGCGTAAGCAGCTGCCACCGGTGCCGAAGCGTTCGACTGACCCTGGGCCAGGTAGGCGTCGAGGTCTTCATGCAGCACGCGACCGGCCGGGCCGCTGCCACGGACCAGACGCAATTGAATACCGAGGTCCAGCGCATGCTTGCGCACAGCCGGGGAGGCCAGTGGGCGTTCATCGGCTGCGCGAGCCACCATCGGGCCCTGGCAAACGGCAGCTTTCGGCGCCGGGGCAGCGACCGGTTTGCTTTCCACCACGGTTTCTACTTTGGCTGCGGCCACAGGCGCTTCTTTAACAGGTGCCGGTTGCGCCGATTCCTTAACGTTGCCCGCGCCTTCGACTTCAATGCTGATCAGCACACTGCCAACCGCCATGACTTCGCCCGGCTGGCCACCCAGGGCAATGACCTTGCCATGCACCGGCGACGGGATATCGACCATCGCCTTGTCGGTCATGACATCGGCCAGTACCTGATCTTCGACGACCATGTCGCCGACCTTGACGTGCCATACCGACAATTCAACTTCTGCAATGCCTTCACCAATGTCCGGCATTTTAATGACGTGCGTGCCCATTCAGACCTCCATGACCCGTTTCAACGCCGCGCCCACTCGGGACGGGCCTGGGAAATACGCCCACTCTTGCGCGTGCGGGTAAGGGGTGTCCCAACCGGTGACGCGTTCGATCGGCGCTTCCAGGTGGTGGAAGCAATGCTCTTGCACCAGTGACACCAGTTCGGCGCCGAAACCGCAGGTGCGGGTGGCTTCGTGCACCACCACGCAACGGCCGGTCTTTTTCACCGATTTGACGATGGTTTCCAGGTCCAGCGGCCAAAGGCTGCGCAGGTCGATGACTTCGGCGTCAACGCCGCTTTCTTCAGCAGCGACTTGCGATACGTACACTGTGGTGCCGTAGGTCAGCACGGTGACGTCCTTGCCCGGACGGGTGATCGCAGCGACGTCCAGCGGCACGGTGTAGTAGCCATCCGGTACTTGCGCGGCGGGGTGCTTCGACCACGGGGTTACCGGGCGGTCGTGGTGGCCGTCGAACGGGCCGTTGTACAGGCGTTTTGGCTCGAGGAAGATCACCGGGTCATCGTTTTCGATGGAGGCAATCAACAGGCCCTTGGCGTCGTACGGGTTGGACGGCATCACCGTGCGCAAACCGCAGACCTGGGTGAACATCGCCTCGATGCTCTGGCTGTGAGTCTGGCCGCCGTAGATGCCGCCGCCACATGGCATGCGCAGGGTCATCGGCGCGGTGAACTCGCCGGCCGAGCGGTAACGCAGGCGGGCGGCTTCGGAAATGATCTGGTCGGAGGCCGGGTAGACGTAGTCGGCGAACTGGATCTCGGCCACCGGACGCAGACCGTAGGCGCCCATGCCCACGGCGACACCGACGATGCCGCTTTCGGAGATCGGCGCGTCGAACACCCGGGAGGTGCCGTACTTGTTCTGCAGGCCTTCGGTGCAGCGGAACACGCCGCCGAAGTAGCCCACGTCCTGGCCGAAGACCACGACGTTGTCGTCACGTTCAAGCATCACATCCATGGCCGAGCGCAGGGCCTGGATCATGGTCATGGTGGTCGTGGTCATGGCGGTTTCCAGCTCGATATTGTTGTTGTGATCGTTCATGTCAGATCCCCAACTCTTGACGCTGGCGCTTCAAGTGCTCCGGCATCTCTTTGTAGACGTCTTCGAACATGGTCGCGGCGCTCGGAATCTGGCCGCCGGCGAGGGTGCCGTACTGTTCGGCTTCTTTCTGTGCGGCGATCACTTCGGCTTCGAGCTCGGCGCTGACCGCGGTGTGTTCCTCTTCGGACCATTGACCGACCTTGATCAGGTGTTGCTTGAGGCGCGCAATCGGATCACCCAGGGGGAAGTGGCTCCAGTCATCGGCCGGACGGTATTTCGACGGATCATCGGAGGTCGAGTGCGGGCCGGCGCGGTAGGTGACCCATTCGATCATGGTCGGGCCGAGGTTGCGGCGCGCACGTTCGGCCGCCCAGGCAGAGGCGGCGTAGACCGCGTAGAAATCGTTGCCGTCGACCCGCAGGGAGGCGATGCCGCAACCGACGCCACGACCGGCGAAGGTGGTCGCTTCACCACCGGCAATCGCCTGGAAGGTGGAGATCGCCCACTGGTTGTTGACCACGTTGAGGATCACCGGCGCGCGGTACACGTGGGCGAACGTCAGGGCGGTGTGGAAGTCCGATTCAGCGGTGGCGCCGTCGCCGATCCAGGCCGACGCGATTTTGGTGTCGCCCTTGATCGCCGAGGCCATGCCCCAGCCCACGGCTTGCACGAACTGGGTGGCAAGGTTGCCGGAGATGGTGAAGAAACCGGACTCCTTGACCGAGTACATGATTGGCAGCTGACGTCCCTTGAGCGGATCGCGCTCGTTGGACAGCAACTGGCAGATCAGGTCGACCAGCGGCACTTCGCGGGCCATCAGGATGCTTTGCTGGCGGTAGGTCGGAAAGCACATGTCGTCGATGTTCAGGGCCAGGGCCTGGGCGCTGCCGATGGCTTCTTCGCCAAGGCTCTGCATGTAGAACGACATCTTTTTCTGACGCTGGGCGACCACCATGCGGTTGTCGTAGATGCGGGTCTTGAGCATGGCACGCATGCCCTTGCGCAGGATCTCTACCGGCACGTTTTCGGCCCACGGGCCGAGGGCATTGCCCTGGTCGTCGAGCACGCGAATCAGGCCACGGGCCAGATCAGCCGTGTCAGCCGGTTCAACGTCGATAGGGGGTTTGCGCACCGTGCCGGCATCGGTCAGATGCAGGTAGGAGAAGTCGGTTTTACAGCCGGGACGGCCCGAGGGTTCGGGGACGTGCAGGCGCAGCGGTTCATACGCTTGGGTCATGGCTTCTACGCTCGATCTTGTGAATTTCTTGTAGTGAGCTGACAGATTTCGTTCGGTAGAAGAAATCTTGTCCTACAACAATCATAGGCCCGCCCAAGAAGAATATTTCTCTCTGTTTCGTTGCGCTAAAGATCATTTGCAGATAAAAAACCTGCATAAACACAAAAAACAGGTGGTTTTGTCTCATGCGCAAACTGGACCGTACCGATATCGGCATTCTCAACAGCCTTCAGGAGAACGCACGCATCACCAACGCCGACCTGGCGCGTTCGGTGAACCTCTCGCCGACACCGTGTTTCAACCGGGTCAAGGCCATGGAAGAACTGGGGGTAATTCGCGAGCAAGTGACGCTGCTCGATGCCGACCTGCTGGGGCTGCATGTGAACGTGTT
This sequence comes from Pseudomonas sp. GL-B-12, assembly GCF_019955895.1. Taxonomy (NCBI): domain Bacteria; kingdom Pseudomonadati; phylum Pseudomonadota; class Gammaproteobacteria; order Pseudomonadales; family Pseudomonadaceae; genus Pseudomonas; species Pseudomonas sp. GL-B-12. The sequence goes on along the minus strand of NZ_JAHBCX010000028.1, from coordinate 19,794 downwards.
CATTCACGTCAGCCTGGAGAAACAGGTGGAGGAGGCGTTGCAGCATTTCGAAGAGGCGATTTCCGACCGCCCCGAAGTGATGGAGTGCTACCTGATGGCCGGCGACCCGGACTATCTGATCCGGGTGCTGGTGCCGACCATCCAGTCGCTGGAGCGTTTCATGATGGACTTTCTGACCAAAGTGCCGGGGGTGGCGAACATCCGCTCGAGCTTTGCGCTCAAGCAGGTGCGCTATAAAACGGCGCTGCCGTTGCCGGCGAATGGGCTGACCCTGGGGAATTAAACGTCGATCTTAAAATTTGTTAAGCGGAATCTTCAGGTAAGTCACGCCATTGTCCTCTGCCGGCGGCAGTTCCCCCGCCCGCACATTGACCTGAATCGCCGGCAATAGCAGCGTCGGCATGCCCAGCCCGGCATCACGCCGGGTGCGCATGTCGACGAAGGCGGCTTCGTCGATGCCGTCGCGCACGTGGATGTTGCTTTTGCGCTGTTCGCCTACCGTGGTCATGCATTGGGGCGCGCGGCCCTCGGGCGGATAATCGTGGCAGATGTAGAGTCGCACGTCGGCGGGGAAGGCCAGCAGCTTGTGGATCGAGGCGTACATCTGGTTGGCATTGCCGCCGGGAAAGTCGCAGCGCGCGGTGCCCACGTCCGGCATGAACAGTGTATCGCCGACCAGGATCACATCGTTGCCGATCAGGTAAGCCATGTCCGCCGGGGTATGGCCGGGCACGTGCAAGGCGGTCGCCTTGAGATTGCCGATCATGAACGATTCGTTGGGGGCGAACAGGTGATCGAACTGGGAACCGTCGACGCGGAAGGCGGGCTCCAGATTGAACAGCGCCTTGAACACGTCCTGGACCTTGCTGATCGACTCGCCAATGGCGATCTTGCCGCCCAGTTCCCCGCGCAGGTATGGCGCGGCGGACAGGTGATCGGCATGGGCGTGGGTTTCCAGCAGCCATTGCACCTGCAACTGACGAGCACGGACGAAGGCGATGATCCTGTCGGCCTGGGTGGTCGCGGTACGCCCGGCGGCCCCGTCGTAGTCGAGCACCGGATCGACAATCGCACACTGTCCGCCATCAGCCTCGTAGACCACGTAGCTGTAGGTCGAGGAGGCGGGGTCGAGGAAAGCTTCAATCAGCGCGGGCATGGACACGAACCTGTGCAGGGGTAGAAAAGTCGGACGACGAATAGTCAGCCATGGGTTGCAACACTTTATGTAAAGACATAATGTTCGCAGCTTAAGTGACGTTGAAGGCATCCTGCAAATGCAATCCAGTCTGACCGAATGTGAAGTCGCTCAACTGCGCGCCTCGGCCTCCAAGGCCTGTGCGCTGCTCAAGGCCCTGGCCAATGAGGATCGCCTGTTGATCCTGTGCCAGCTGACCCAGGGCGAACGCAACGTAGGCGAGCTGGAAAAAATCACCGGCGTGCGCCAACCGACCCTGTCCCAGCAATTGGGGATCCTGCGCGATGAAGGACTGGTCGCCACCCGTCGTGAAGGCAAGTACATTTTTTACGGTCTCGCCAGTCACGAAGTGATCCAGGTGATGAAAACCCTCTCCGGGCTTTATTGCGGGGCGGTGCTTAAAAGCTGGGTTCAACCCTGATCCTGTTCAACACACCGAACCTGTGGGAGCGAGCTTGCTCGCGATGACGTCGGCACATTCAACATAAATGTTGGCAGACCAACCGTCATCGCGAGCAAGCTCGCTCCCACAATGATTTTGGTGTCTGGACTAGCATCAATCCTTGCGTGCAGCAAAAGGAACAAGCAATGAACGATCAACACTGGGGCTCATCCATCAGTGCAGATATCGTGGTCATCGGCGGCGGCACGGCGGGTATCGGCTTTGTCGCCAGCCTGCTCAAGCGTAGCCCGCATCTGAACATCACCGTGATCGAACCCGACTCCCGGCACTACTATCAACCGGCCTGGACGCTGGTCGGCGGTGGTGCCTACAACGTGGAAAACACCGTGCGGCCAATGGCGTCGGTGATGCCGCGCGGGACCCATTGGCTGCAGGCTGCCGTGACGGGCATCGATCCCGACAAGCGCCAACTCACCCTCGGTGACGGGCGCACGGTCGGCTATCAAAACCTGGTGGTCTGCCCCGGCCTGCGCCTGGCCTGGGAGAAGATCGAAGGCCTGGAGGAAACCCTCGGCCAGCACGGCGTGACCTCCAATTACAGCTATCGGCACGCGACCTACACCTGGGATCAGGTGCAGAAACTGCGCGGCGGCAAGGTGCTGTTCACCCAGCCGGCCATGCCGATCAAATGTGCCGGCGCGCCACAAAAGGCGCTGTACCTGTCCTGCGATCACTGGCGCAAGACCGGTGTGCTGGACAACATCGACGTCGAATTCAATCTGGCGGGCGCGGCGCTGTTCGGTGTGGCGACCTTTGTCCCGCCGCTGATGAAGTACATCGAGAAGTACAAAGCCCGGTTGGCCTTCAACTCCAACCTGGTCAAGGTCGACGGCCCGGCGAAAACCGCGTGGTTCGACGTCAGGGATGCCGATGGCAATGTCACCCGCCAGGCCAAAACCTTTGACCTGCTGCATGTCGTGCCGCCTCAGGTGTCCCCGGATTTCGTCGCCCGCAGCCCGCTGGCCGACAGCGCTGGCTGGTGCGAGGTCGACCCCCACAGCCTGCAGCATCCGCGTTATCCCGACGTCTTCGCGTTGGGTGATATCTGCGGCACCACCAATGCAAAAACCGCCGCGGCGGTGCGCAAGCAGATCGTGGTGGTGGCCGAAAACCTGCTGGCCTTGCGCAAGCAACAACCACTGCCGCTGAAGTACGACGGTTACGGCTCCTGTCCGCTGACGGTGGAGAAGGGCAAGGTGATCCTTGCCGAGTTCGGTTACGCGGGCAAGTTGCTGCCGACCTTTCCCCTTGACCCGACGATTCCGCGCCGCTCGGCGTGGTGGCTGAAGGCGACACTGCTACCGTGGTTCTACTGGAACGGTATGCTCAAGGGCCGCGAGTGGCTGACACGTGTGTCCAGGGTCGACTGAGAACTCCCTATGTTGCTGGCAAGTCTGTTTGGCGTAGTGATGGGATTGGTGCTCGGCTTGACTGGCGCCGGCGGCGGTATCCTTGCGGTCCCGGCCCTGGTGTTGGGGTTGGGCTGGAGCATGACCCAGGCCGCTCCGGTGGCGTTGTTCGCGGTGGGCAGTGCGGCAGCGGTCGGTGCCATCGACGGTTTGCGCCATGGCCTGGTGCGTTATCGCGCGGCGCTGCTGATCGCGGCGTTGGGTGCGGTGTTTTCGCCGGTGGGCATCTACTTTGCCCATCAGCTGCCGGAAAAAATCCTGATGATCCTGTTCTGCCTGCTGATGGTCGTAGTGGCCGGGCGGATGTTGCGCCGCGAGCGCAAGGACGAGGGCCCCAGCGATCACGGTCAGGCCAACTGGGGCCAGAAGAACTGCATGCTCGATCAACAGACCGGGCGCTTTTCCTGGACCGCCAAATGCACCGCGACCCTCGCCGCGCTCGGCGCAGTGACCGGCGTGGTCTCGGGATTGCTGGGGGTGGGCGGCGGTTTTCTGATTGTCCCGGCCTTCAAGCAACTGACCGATGTGCAGATGCGCGGGATCATCGCCACGTCGCTGATGGTGATCAGTCTGATTTCGGCCATCGGCGTGATCGGCGCGTTCCAGGCCGGGGTGCGCATCGACGGTTCGGGCATTGCCTTCATCGTCTCCAGCATCGTCGGCATGATCATCGGCCGCAAGCTCTGCGCCCGGGTGCCGGCGCGGGCGTTGCAGGTCGGGTTCGCCAGCATCTGCGTCGTGGTCGCCGCTTACATGCTGTTCAGGGCAAACGCCTAGCCGGTACCGGTTCCTGTGGACGCCACTCGGGTCCACAGGCCTACACACTAAGTGGCGAGCCTCGCCGACCAGCGGTCTTACGCCATAGTTGTCACGCACCGCCGGCTCATCCAAAGCACCTGAAAACCACCCCCAAGGCAGCGTATGGCGCCGCCGGTCAGGTTTCGATAATCGCCTCCGACACTTAGTCCCCCGTTTCGGAGCGCGCCATGCACAACAATAAGAACGTCACGCATCGTTTTCTGCCTGCCTTTATCGCCAGCCTGTCTGCCCTTGGCCTGAGCCAAGTGGCCGAGGCGGATATCATGCTGTACGACAAGGACCAGACCACGTTCTCCACCGACGGCTACATCAACGCCTTCTACGTGAACAGCGATGTCGACCGGGCCGGCGAGCAGTTCGACCGTCGGCAGTCACGGGTGAAGATGGGCTTTTTACCCAACTACCTGGGCTTCAACATGGGCAAGCAGGTAGACGATCTCAAGCTCGGTGCTCGCGCCTCGTTCTGGGTCACCATCAACGACAGCCAAACCAACGGCACCGACACCGCCATCGATGTGCGGCAGTTCTTCGGCACCGTGGCCAACCCGGAATGGGGCGAAGTGCTGATCGGCAAGGACTTCGGGCTGTTCGCCCGTTCCAACATCCTGCTCGACGAAATGCTCGCCGGTTACGGCCAGGTCAGCGATACGTTGGGGCTGGTGGATGGTGGCGGGGTGTCGTTCGGCAACATTGGCACCGGTTACCCGTACCCGTTCCCGACCTCGCAGATAACCTATCGCACCCCGGTGATGGACGGTCTGCGCGTGGCGGTCGGCATCATGGACCCGGTGGACACCAACGACAGCAGCCCGACGGGCAAGGCCTATCAGGAAAACCCGCGTACCGAGAGCGAAGTCACCTATCAGTTCGACCTGGCCGGGGCAAAGATCTACAGCTGGGTCAACGGCAGCTACCAGACCTCGGACAACACGGATTCCACGGTCGAGACCGTCACCTCCAAGGGTGTCGGTTATGGCGTGCAGGCGAAGATGGGCGGCTTGTCCCTCACCGGGTCCGGTTTCCAGGCCAAGGGCATCAACCCGTTTTTCACCAACAATGCCGGCGAGCCGACCCTGCGCAACGTCGACAGCGACGGCTACCTGTTGCAGGGCTCCTACAAACTGGGCAAGAACCGCCTGGCCTTGTCCTACGGCAAGACCAATGACGATGGCAACGGCGTGGTCGGCAGCGGCGCGGACTACGAGACCCGCGGCATCGCGTTGTTCCATGACGTGAACGACAACCTCAAGCTGGTGGCCGAGTACAACCAGTTCGAAATCAACGGCCACGACACCAGCGAGCAGAACGAAAACACCGACACCTTCGCAGTGGGTGCGGTGCTGACCTGGTAACCCCGGGAGGTGGCCCTGGCCGTGCGCATCGCGGCGAGGGTCACCAACCGTCTCATCCCATCGAAGCGGCTACCCGCTACCCAAGTAGCATTCGTCGCACCCCACAGACTTCGTACACTCGTGCCTCATACACACGCACCTGCGGGAGGTAAGGATGCAGCAGAGCGAAGGCGTCGTCAGTGCAATGTCCCAGGCCACCGATGCCCGGCAGGTCGCGCAGGAACTGGCACGACAGTTGTTGCATCCGCACCTGGGGTTCGTGCTGTTCTTCTGTTCCGCCGAGTACGACTTGCAGGCGCTGGGCCAGGCCTTGCAGCAAAGCTTCGGCGGCATTCGCCTGGTGGGCTGCACCAGCGCCGGGGAAATCACCCCGCTGGGCTACGGGCGCAATTGCGTGACGGCGGTGGGCTTCGATCACCGGCACTTTTCCATCGCGATCGAGCTGATCGACCAGATGGAGCACTTCAGCCTGATCGACGCCCAGCAAATGGTCGAGCGCCTGGTCAGTGGCTGTCGCAGCAACACCCTGGCCCCGATCAAGGGCAACAGCTTTGCCCTGACCCTGCTCGATGGCCTGTCCAGCCGCGAAGAAATGGTCCTGGCGGCCTTGAGCGCGGCATTGGGCGACATTCCGCATTTCGGCGGCTCGGCCGGCGACGACAACTACCTGACCCATACCCATGTGTACTTCGATGGCGAGTTCCACAGCGGCGCGGCCGTGGTGGTGCTGGTCAATACCTGGCTGGATTTCGAAGTGTTCACCACCCACCACGTGCTGCCCCGCGCTGAGAAGCTGGTGGTCACCGGGGCCGACAGCACCTTGCGCCGAGTCTTCGAACTCAATGCCGAGCCGGCCGCCGCCGAGTACGCCCGGCACATCGGCGTGCCGGTGGCGCAGCTCGATCACCGGGTCTTCGCCGCGCACCCGTTGGCGGTACGGATCAACCAGCAGTACTACGTGCGTGCCATCCAGCAGGTGCATCCGGACCTGAGCCTGAGTTTCTACTGCGCCGTGGAAAACGGCATCGTCCTCACCGCCATGACCCCGGGCCCGATGCTGCCGAACCTGCAGAGCCTGTTCGAGGGGTTGCAGGAGCGCCTGGGCGATTTGCTGCTGACCATCGGTTGCGACTGTTTCCTGCGGCGTCTGGAACTCGAAGACGACGGCAGTCTTGATCAGATCGGCAGGTTTTTGCGTGAGCAACGGGTGATGGGTTTCAACACCTACGGAGAACAGTTCAATGGCATGCACATCAACCAGACCTTCACCGGCGTTGCCATTGCCCGTGGCCGTGCCCCAGGACATCGCTGAGCTGCAGGCCGAACTGGCCGGGCTGCGTCTGGAAAACCACAAACTGCAGCGCATCAATGGCGCGCTGATCGAGCGGGTCGAGTCCGGGGGAACCCGCGGCAACGATCCGTACGCGGCATTCCAGCATTCGGTGGTGCTGGCCGAGCAAGTGCGCGAACGCACCGATGCCCTGAACCAGGCCATGGCCGAACTCAAGGCCGGTAATCATTTGCTCAGCGAAGCCCGCCTGCGCGCGGAAACGGCGCATCAACACCTGATCGATGCCATCGAAAGCATTTCCGACGCCTTCGTGCTGTTCGACGCCGACCAGCGCATCGTGCTGTTCAACAGTCGCTTCAAGGCGTTCTGGAGCAACAGCCGGGTGCGGATCAATGCCGGCATGCGCCTGACCGAGGTCAAGCGATTGATGATGAACAACGGCCTGTTCACCGAAGAGCCTCGGGGGCATGCCGACGAAAACCTGCTGTACCGCCTGCAGAACGGGCGCTGGCTGCAAGTCAGCGAGCGGCCGACCCAGGAAGGCGGGCGGGTGATTCTGTTCACCGACATTACCGACGTCAAACTCAGCGAAACCGTACGCCGTGAGCAGGCGGTGGCGCAGAAGTCGCATCTTTTGCAACGGGCGGTCGACAACCTGTCCCAAGGGGTGGCGATGGTCAGCGCCGAGGGCATCCTGGAGTTGTGGAACCGGCGCTTCCTGGAGTTGAGCGGCCTGGCGCCGGTGGCGGCCCATCGCCCGTTTGCCGAAGTGATCGCCGACAGCGAGCTGAACCTGCTGACCCCGGCCAGTCGCGATGGCAACGGACGACCGGTCCGCGAATGCGAGCAGCGCCTGTACGATGGCAGGGTCCTGGAAATCCGCACCCATCCGTTGCCCACCGGCGGTTTCGTCAACACCTTCACCGACATCACCGAGCGCTACCAGCACGCCGAGGCGCTGAGTGAAAGCGAACACTGGATCCGTCTGATCACCGATCACGTACCGGCATTGATTGCCTACCTCAATGCCGACCTGGTCTACGAGTTCACCAACAAGGTCTACGAAGAGTGGTACTGCTGGCCGCGAGGCGTGATGCTCGGCCAGAGCCTGCGCGAAGTGCACAGTGAACAGCATTACCAGCGGCTGGAGTCCTACGTGGCCAGGGCGCTGTCCGGCGAGAGCGTGACCTTCGAGTTCGCTGAAACCAACGTCAACAACCAGGAGCGCTACATGCTGCGCTCCTATGTGCCCAACCGTCTGGCCAGTGGCGAGGTGGTGGGGATTTTCGTGCTGATCCGCGACATCACCGAACGGCGGCGCACCGCCGAGGCGCTGCATCAGGCTTATCAGAACCTGGAGCTGCGGGTACGCGAGCGCACGGCGGAATTGACCACCCTCAACGACCAGCTGCTGCGCGAGATCGATGAGCGTCGCCTGGTCGAGTCACGCTTGCGCGAAGCCAAGCAGGAAGCGGAGCAGGCCAACCTGTCGAAGACCAAGTTCCTCGCCGCCGTCAGCCACGACCTGCTGCAACCGTTGAATGCCGCGCGCCTGTTTACCAGTGCCTTGCTGGAACGGCGCGAGCCGATGTCCAGCGAGATTCTGGTGCGCAACGTGAGCAATTCCCTGGAAGACGTGGAGAACCTGCTCGGCACCCTGGTGGACATTTCCAAGCTCGATGCGGGGGTGATCAAGGCCGACATTGCGCCGTTCGCCCTCAGTGAACTGCTGGACAACCTGGCCGCCGAATACACCCAGGTGGCGCGCAGTGAAGGCCTGCAACTGCACTTCATCGGCTGCTCGGCGCTGGTGCGCAGCGACATCCAGTTGCTCGCGCGGATTCTGCGCAACCTGCTGAGCAATGCGATTCGCTATACCTACAGTGGCCGCGTGGTGCTCGGTTGCCGGCGGCATCATCAGTGCCTGACGATCGAAGTCTGGGACAGCGGCATGGGCATTGCCGAGCATCGCCTGGAGGAGATCTTCCAGGAGTTCAAGCGTGGTGACGTGCAGCGACCCGATCAGGATCGCGGCCTGGGCCTGGGCCTGGCGATTGTCGAGAAAATTGCCGGAATCCTCGGGCATCCCATTCATGTGCGCTCGTGGCCGGGCCGGGGCTCGATGTTCTCGGTCGAAGTACCGTTGAGCGCCACCGCGCCGAAACCTCAGCCCGCGTTGCAGATGAGCGAGCCGATGCTTGAGCGCCTGCGCGGTGCCCGGATATGGGTGCTGGACAACGACGCGACCATTTGTGCCGGCATGCGCACCTTGCTCGAGGGGTGGGGGTGTCGGGTGGTGACGGCGCTGTCGGAGGAGGACCTGGCGCGGCAAGTGGACAACTACCACGCCGAGGCGGACCTGCTGATCGCCGACTACCACCTGGATAACGATCAGAACGGTGTCGATGCGGTGGCAAGAATCAATGCCCGTCGTGCCTCACCGATTCCGGCGATGATGATCACCGCCAACTACAGCAATGAACTCAAGCAGCAGATCCGCGAACTGGGCCACACCCTGATGCACAAGCCGGTGCGGCCGATGAAGCTGAAGACGGCGATGAGTCATTTGCTTGGCCGGCCTTGAAATCTACGGTGCATGGGACGGCCCCTTCGCGAGCAAGCCCGCTCCCACAGGTACATCGCTGTCCTTGTGGGAGCGGGCTTGCTCGCGAAAGGGGCGCCGCGGTCTTACTGACTCAACGCCGCAGATAAGACCCGAAATCAATATCCCCTGCACTCAGGATCGCTTGCACCCGGTTGTGCACGTTGAGCTTGCGCAGGATTGCCGAGACGTGGGCCTTGACCGTGGTTTCGGCGATTTCCAGGGTGTAGGCGATCTGCTTGTTCGATTCGCCCTTGGTCATGCGTTCCAGCACCTGCAGTTGCTTGCGGGTCAGGGCCTGGAGCAGTTCGGGCGGGAAGCTCGGGGTGTCGTTCATCCGCCGGTGGGTACTGCTTTTGCCGGTGCGGATGATGTCCGGGGGCAGGTAGACATTGCCATTGAGAATCTGCTGGATGGCATCGGTCATCTGGGCGCGGGGTGAGGACTTGGTGATGAAACCCACGGCACCGTAGGTGATGGCTTGCAGCACGATCTGTTTGTCTTGCTCGGCGGAGACAATCACCACCGGAATGGTCGGCGCTTCGTTACGCAGGTTGATCAGGCCATTGAGCCCGTGCATGCCGGGCATGTTCAGGTCGAGCAGGATCAGGTCCAGGTCGTCGTGTTCCTGGGTCAGGGCCAGGGCGCTGTCCAGGTCGGCGGTTTCCATCACTTCGCTGCCGGCAAAACCGTCGCTGATGACGTTGTGGATGGCTTCGCGAAACAGCGGGTGATCGTCGGCAATCAGGATTTTGTACATGGCCTTTCACCTCATTATTTTGATTATGGTGTGGCAACAACACGCACGCGTAAAGCTCAGGGAAAGGGTTCTGGCCGGGCTGGCGAAACCGGCAGATTGGCCGCTTGCCAGGCGTCCAGGCCATCGCGATACCAATACAGAGTCTTATAGCCCATGGTGGCTGCGCGCTTGACCGCATTCCAGCTCAACCAGCAGTCGGAGCGGCAGTAGAAGACCAGCGGTTGCGTCGGGTCGCCGGCGGTCAGCTTTTTCAGGTTGCCGGCGAAATAGTCCTGCCATTGCGGCGTCAGGTCGCCGTCCCCGGTATTGGCCAGCCAATGGCTGCCGGGAAGGTTTTCATGGGGCTGGTCTTCGATGAATTGCCCTTGCAGCCACTGACGGCGGTAGACGTCGATCAGCACCGGGCGCGGGGTTTGGTTGAGCAGGGTTTGCAGGGCGGGGGTGTCGACGATGGTTGCGCCTTGCAGCTGGTCGGGCGTCGGGCTGCGGTACAGGCCGATGCGATAGCCGTCGGTGGAGAACAGCGCTGTGTCGGCCTGCGCGGTGCTCAGCAGCAGACCCAGGGACAGGGCGGCGAGAGCAGGGCGCAACAGGCAACGTCGGGCACGTGGCATGGGTTAAGTCCTTATAGTTATGGACCTATTACATGCCAGTCGGGGGGCGTTGGGAATGCGACGATAGACAGGGAAACCAGTACTAAAGTAGTAATTTCACCCTGTTCAATGAAGATCCCCTGAGGGGTAATCAGCTGGATTTGCGCAGGGCCGCATGCTGCGGGTTGAAGGTCAGCACGGCGAGCAGCGCAAACAACAGCGTCAGCCCCGTGCACACCGCCAGAGCCAGGGGATTGAAGCGTTCATACAGGGCAAAACGCACCAGCTCCACCGCATGGGTGAACGGATTCACCGCGCACAGCCAATACAGCCACTCGCTGGCCTCGCGCATCTTCCACAGGGGATACAGCGCCGACGACAGGAAAAACAGCGGGAAGATCACGAAATTCATCACCCCGGCAAAGTTCTCCAGCTGACGGATCGCGTTCGACAGCAACAGGCCCAGGGCGCTGAGCATCAACGCCACCAGCAGCAGGGCCGGCAACGCCATCAACAGGCCCATGGCCGGTGGCCGCACGCCGTAGACCCAGGCAATCGCCAGGAACGCATACACCTGCAACAGCGAAATCAGCGACGTGGCCAACAGTTTGCTGCACAGCAGAAAGGTTCGGGGCAGGGGGCTGGTCAGCAGCACCCGCATGCTGCCCATCTCGCGGTCGTAGACCATCGACAGTGAGCCCTGCATGCCGTTGAACAGCAGGATCATGCAGGCCAGCCCGGGAATGATGTAGACCTCATAGGGGATGTAGGTGTCGTAGGGCTCGATGATCGCGATCCCCAGCGCTGCGCGAAAACCGGCGGCGAACACCAGCAGCCACAGCAGCGGCCGCACCAGGGCGCTGAGAAACCGCGTGCGTTGCAGCACAAAGCGCAGCCATTCGCGCAGCACGATACCGCTAAAGCATTGCCAGTAAGCGTTCATTGGGCAGCTCCTGATGTTGTCAGGCGGGTGAAGGCCGAACCGAGGTCACCGCCGTGTTCCAGGCTCAGGGCATCGGCCTGTCCGCTGGCTACCAGCCGGCCTTGATGCAGGATCAGCAAGTCATCGCTGGGCTGCACCTCGTCGAGCAAATGGGTGGTCCAGAGCACGCTGATGCGCTCGTCGCGACACAGGCTGCGGATGTGCTGGTTGAGCGCCAGGCGACTCGCCGGGTCGAGGCCGACACTGGCTTCGTCGAGCAGCAACAGGCGCGGCTCATGCAACAGGGCGCGGGCAATTTCCACCCGGCGACGATGGCCGCCATTGAGTTCGCGTACCCGTTCGCGGCGGCGGTCGGTCAGGGCCTGGCGGGCCAGTTCGGCGTCGACCCGAAGGTCGGTCTGACGCCGGGACAGACCATGCAATGCAGCGTGATAACGCAGGTTCTGTTCGACGCTGAGGTCCAGGTCCAGGGTGCTTTGCTGGAACACCACGCCCAATTGCCTGAGTGCCGGGCGTGCCGCGCTACGCAATGAACAGCCACCGACGCGGATCTCGCCTTGCTGCAGATCATAGAGCCGGGTCAGCAGGGCAATCAGGGTCGACTTGCCCGCGCCGTTGGGGCCCAGCAGCGCGGCGAAGCGCCCGGGCTCCAGGCTGAAACTCACCTTGCGCAAGGCCTCTCGGGCGCCGTAGGCAAAGCTCAGGTCACTGACTTCAAGGGCGTTCATGGCGTCACCACCACGCCCCAGGGATAGCGCCCGACCTTCACCGATTTACTGACCTTGAGGCTGTCGACATCGATCACCGAGACATCGCCGCTGACGCCGTTGGTGGCCAGCAATTGCTTCTGATCCGGGGTGAATGCCATCTGCCAGACCCGTCGACCCACCAGCAGGTAATCGAGAATCTCGAAGGTCTTGGCATCGATCACCGCCACATGATTGGCCGGGCCCAGTGCGACGAAGCCGTACTTGCCATCGGCGCTGAGCTTGATGCCGACGGGCTGGACCTTGTCGGGGTGCACGCCCTTGATCTGGAAGTTCAGGGTCTTGAGCACGGTGCGGCTGGCCACATCGAGAATGGTCACGGTGCCGCCGATTTCCGCCGAGGCCCAGAGCTGTGCGCCATCGGGGGAGAACTCGACGAAACGCGGGCGCTGATCCACCAAGGTGCTGTCGTCCAGGGTCTGGGTGCTGGTGTCGATCCAGTGCAGCATGTTGGTGGTCTCGCTGGTGTTGACCGCCCACTTGCCGTCAGGGCTGACGGCCATGCCTTCAGGTTCGACGCCGACGTTGATCTGGCCGAGCACCTTGGAAGTCTCGGTGTCGATCACCGTGACCAGCGCATCGTCTTCGTTGGAGACGTACAACCAGCGATTGTTCGGATGCAGGGCGAATTGCTCGGGGTCTTTGCCCGAGGGCAGTTCCTTGATGATCTTGCGCGTGGCCACGTCCATCACCTGGACCCGGTCCGAGTCACTGGCGCAGATGTACAGCAGCTTGTTGTCATGGGACAGCAGCAGGCCGCGGGGACGCTGGCCGACGGGCAGGGTGTCGGTGACTTGCAGGGTCTGCAGGTCGATCAGGCTCAGGCTGTTGTCCTTTTCGTTGGAGACCCAGGCAGTGCTGGCAACGGCATGGCCAGCGGCGAGCAGCATGATGCAAGAGAGCAGGGTGCGGCGCATGGCGGATTCCTTGTTGTTGTGATTTTCGGATCAGGGAAAACGGCAGCTGACCTCGGGTTTGTCGTAGCCCAGGCTGTCCATCTCATTGAACGGGTGCAGAAAACCATCTTGGGGTGAGGTGCTGACCAGCGCCCGGGGCTGGACGATGGGAATCGGCTGGCGCAACTGGCCGTTCCACGGCCGATAGCTGAGCTTGCGGCCCTTGAAACCATCGAGGGGCAACTGGTCGCTGATTTCCAGCGTACGGATCGCCATCGGCTCGGCCTGGCGCAGTTTGCTCACGGCGCTGGCGATGCTGCGCACGGCCATCCAGGCGGCGAAATCGCGGTCATTCATCCAGCGCCCGGTCAGGGCTTCGAAGCGTTTTTGCAGCTGCGCGGCGCCGTAGGTTTCCACGGTCTTGTGCCAGCCCACCGGGGTCAGGCCCTGGGTGCCGGCGACCGGGCGCGGGTACCAGGTCTGGTAGGGCACGTATTCACCGAAGTCGCCGCGTTCATCGGCCACCAGTACCACGTCGTACTCGGCGGTCTGGGTGAACAGCGGCATGTCGGCCTGGGCGCTGCGGCGTTGGTCGTTATCGAAGCTCCAGGGTTTTTCCGCCACCAGTTGCAAGCCAAAGCGCTTGGCCCCGCGGCGCAGGGCGGCGGCATAGGCTTGATCGTCCGGCGTCGGGCCGACAATCAGCAGCGCCCGCTGCCATTTGCGCAACACCAGAAACTGCGCCAGTGCATCGGCGAGCATCGCGCGGCTCGGCAAGGTGTGCAGTACGTTCGGCAGGCAATCGGTGGTGCGCAGGCTGTCATCGGGGCTACCGGCGTTGAACAGCAAACTGTCGGGCAGTGCCGCACTCAATTGGCGCAGGCTGGTGGCGGGGGCATTCACCACGAACAGGCGCAGGCCTTGTTCATGCTGCACCTTTGCCGCTTCGAGCAAGGCCTCGGGGCTGTCGACACTGGCGCTGACCAGGCTGTAGCCGTGGTTGAGAAAACGCCCGGTGCTGTTGCTGTCGGTGATCGCCAGTTCGGCGCCGCGCAGCCCGGCATCGATGGGCTCGGGGATGACGTTCGACAGCAACGGGCCGGGGTCGGGGCGATAACCCAGGTAGCCGATCCGCACCTGCAAGGGCGCATCGGCGGCCTGGCTCTGGGTGGCCAGGCCGGCGGCGCAGGCAATCGCCAGCAGGTAGATCAGGGCGTAAGGGATGAGCAGGCGCATAGGGCACTCCATTACAGGTAGCGCCAGCATAGGAAGGCTGTGGTGCAGTGAAAATATGCAGAAAGTACCGAAGGGCCAGTACCAAGGTAGTAGCCCGCCACGCACGGCGCGGTTCTGGCATGGGCAACCACGGCCCGCGTCCCGTGTCCACCGATTGCCTTACGACCAAGGGAGTAGGCGGCGACCACCAAAGCAGCATGGGGTCTGGGCGCAGGGCTTTCTAAGATGGCTGCCATAGCCTCTGCCAAGAGGTTTTGCGTGCAATCCAGAGGGCATAACAATGACAACAAAACGCAACGCCTTGCTCGTGACCGGGCTATTGGCCAGTTTGATCAGCGCAGGTTCCGTCTGGGCCCACGGCAACGTGGTGCCACAGGCCGTGGCCACCCCGGGGCTGACCCCGATCAAGGACGCCGGTGTGCAACTCGATGCCGATGGCTGGGCCGCGGTGAACCCGTATCGCACCGCTGCGGAACACGACAAGGCAGTGGAAATCGGTGCCTCGGCCTACACCCAGAACTGCGCGGCCTGTCATGGCCTGGAAGCCAAGTCCGGCGGTATCGCCCCTGACTTGCGCATGCTCGATGTCGGTGAGGCGGGCGATGAATGGTTCGCCGAACGGGTGCGCCATGGCGCCGTGCGCGACGGTCGGGTGTACATGCCGAAGATGGCCGACTACCTGAGCCAGGAAGCCCTGTGGGCGGTGCGCACTTATCTGGACTCTGTGCACGTCGAGGAGTGACCCATGCGCCTGCTCGCGGTGTTGATCAGCGCTCTGTGGCTGTGCTGCCAGGCGGCGCAGGCGCAGGTTCGCAACTACGACGAAATGATCGCCGCCGGGGAGCTGAAGGTGGCGGTCTACAAGGACTTCGCCCCCTACAGCTTTGAAAGCGCCGGAAAGCCCCAGGGCGTCGATGTCGAACTCGCCGAAGCCCTGGCCAAGGCGCTCGGCGTGCGTCTGACACTGATCTGGGCACCGGCCGGGGAAAAGCTCGATGACGACCTGCGCGATTACATCTGGCGTGCCAGTGCCTTGCACAACCAGCAACTGGCCGACCTGATGATGCGCGTGCCTTATGACCGTGACTACGCGCAGAAGCGCAACGAGTTCGGCGAACTGGTCAACGGCCAAGTGGTGATGTTCGGTCCGTACCAGAACGAGCAATGGCAGGTGGCCTATGACCGCCGGCGGCTGGACAAGGTCGCCAGCGTCGCGGTGTTCGAGCAGCACCCGATTGGTGTCGAAGTCGACAGCGTGCCGTCGTTCTACCTGACCTCGGTGTTCAACGGCATGCTCGCCGGCAAGACCCATCACTATCCCGGCGTGCCCCAGGCGTTTGCCGCGATGAAGGCCGGCGAGGTCGACGCGGTGATGGCCATGCGCGGCGAAATCGACTGGCAAGTTCACGAAGCGGCCGACCCGCAAGTGGCGCTGGCAGAAAATGCCTACCCGAACATGGGCAAGCAGCTCTGGGAAATCGGCATGGCGGTGCACGAAAGCAACCGGCAACTGGCCTATGCCGTGGAAGAGGCTCTGGAAAGCCTGATCCGCGAGGGTTCGGTGAAGACCATCTACGGCCATTACGGCCTGCAATACGACGTGCCCGAGATGTATCAATAAGGAGCAGGCGATGAAATGGCGAGGGAGTTGTCTGTTGGCTTGCTGGTTGAGCCTGGCGGCACAGGCTGGCGCTATCGATCCTGGCAAGGACCCGGTGCCATCGGTGATGTGGGCCTTCTATCAGCAGCAGTTTCTCGGTAATGCGCCGTTCGTTTTCGATGAGCGAGTCAAGTTGCTGGCGCCGCCGTTTGCCGAAGATGCCCGGCAGGTGCCGCTGGAAATCGACGCCCGGGCGTTCAAGGGCGCGGTGGTGAAAATCCTCGCCTGGGCAGAGCTGAACCCGTTGCCGAAAATCATCGACTTCCAGCCGCTGGATTCGGTTTTGCCCTGGCTGTCGTTGCGCATTCGCATCGAACAGGCCACGCCCTTGCGCGCGGCGGTGTTGACCCGTGACGGGTTGTGGCATGTCGGTTCGACCCTGATCGACGCCGCCGGTGGCGGCTGCACCGCGCCGAGCGTGGTGCGGACTCAACCGGGCTGGGAGGAGCACATCGGCGAAGTGCTCGGCGGGCGCTATCCCCGGGGTGAATTCAGCCGCTTGCGGTTGCAGGTGGCCCATCCCATGGACAACGGCATGGTCAGCGGCATTCCGGAATTCTTCATCAACCATGCCGAGCTGCGCGACCACAACGAGCAAGTACTGGCCCGGCTGGAGCTGTTTCCCGCAGTCAGCGAAAACCCCAACCTGGCCTTCGACATTGAAGGGGCAGGGCAAACGCGCCTGCTGCTACGGGACAACAGCGGCAATGAGTTCGATGCGTCGATCCCCTGATCTCAAGGAGCGTGGCATGCGCTGGATCCTGTTGATGGTGTTAAGCGTCAGTCTGCCGGCCCTGGCCGATCTCGAATACTCACTCAAGCCCCGGCAGATCGCCCAGGACACCTGGCTGCTGGAAGGCAGCACGGATAATTTCGCCAAGGCCAACGGCGGCAACATCGTCAATACCGCGTTCATCGTCACCGAACGCGGAGTGGTGGTGATCGACACCGGGCCGTCCCGGCGGTACGGCGAAGCGATGCGCAAGGCCATTGCCGCCACTACCGACAAGCCGGTGATCGAGGTCTTGCTGACCCATCACCACCCGGACCATGTGCTGGGCAACCAAGCTTTCAGCGACGTGCCGATTGGCGCCCTGGCCGGCACCACCGAGCTGCTGCAACAGCAAGGCGATGCCATGGCCGAGAATATGTACCGGATGGTTGGCGACTGGATGCGTGGCACCGAAGTGGTGCTGCCCACGCAGACGCTGACACCCGGCGTGAAAAGTTTTGGGAATCACGATCTGCGTCTGCTGAGCCTGGGTGGGCATACGGGCGCGGATCTGGCTATTCTCGACCAGCAAACCGGCGTGTTGTTTGCCGGGGACCTGGTGTTTTATCAGCGGGCGCTGACCACGCCCAACAGTCCAGGGCTGTCGGTGTGGCTGGCGGACATCGCGACCCTGCAAGGCTTGCCCTGGACGCTGGTCGTACCGGGCCATGGGCCGGTGTCGAGCGATCCACAACCCTTCGAGCAAATGCGCGATTACCTGACCTGGCTCGATCAGCTGATGCGCGACGGCGCCGCCAATGGCAGCGACATGGCCGAGATGATCCGCAGCCCCATCCCCGAACGCTTCGCCGGGATCAACCTGAGCCGTTATGAACTGATCCGCAGCATCAGTCATTTGTACCCGCGTTACGAGCGCGAGCGGATGACGCGGGTGGATTCCAACGCAAATAACTGACCCACCCCGATCTAATGTGGGAGCGGCGGTGCGACGATTCGACTTGCTCGCGAAGGCGGAGTGTCAGGCGACATCGATGTCGAATGTGCCGGCCTCTTCGCGAGCAAGCCCGCTCCCACAGGGGACTTTCATCAGGCACAAAATCCGCTGCTCATCTCCTCCCACCCTGTACCAAGGAACTAGCAATCTCCTCATTGCGGGCAATTGTTGCCAGGGCGGCGGCGCCCAAGAATCTGCACCAGACCGGGAAAATTTCCCGGGCATAACAAAAACTGCAGAGGAAGCCGTCATGACCCAACCCGCACGTCGCCAGCCCTTCGTCTTGAGCCTGCTGCTCAGTGCCATGCTGTTGTCCGGCCAGGCATTGGCCGGGGTTTCCGACCAGGACATTCTCCAGGACCCGAAGAACCCGGAACAGGTCGTGACCAACGGCCTCGGCGTTCAGGGGCAGCGCTACAGCCCGCTGGATATTCTCAACGTCGACAACGTCAAGGAGCTGCGCCCGGCCTGGGCGTTTTCCTTTGGCGGTGAAAAACAGCGTGGCCAGCAAGCGCAGCCGATGGTCAAGGACGGCGTGATGTACATGACCGGTTCCTACTCCCGGGTGTTCGCCGTGGATGCACGCACCGGCAAGAAACTCTGGCAATACGATGCACGCCTGCCCGATGACATCCGCCCCTGCTGCGACGTGATCAACCGTGGCGTCGCGCTGTATGGCGACCTGGTGATTTTCGGCACCCTCGACGCCAAGCTCGTGGCGTTGAACAAGGACACCGGCAAGGTGGTGTGGAGCAAGAAAGTCGCCGACCACAAGGAAGGCTACTCGATCAGCGCCGCGCCGCTGGTGATCAACGGCAAGCTGATTACCGGCGTGGCCGGCGGCGAGTTCGGCGTGGTGGGCAAGATCGAGGCCTACGACCCGAAAAACGGTGATCTGCTGTGGACCCGGCCGACGGTCGAAGGCCATATGGGCTACGTCTACAAGGATGGCAAAGCGGTGGAAAACGGCATCTCCGGCGGCGAGGCGGGCAAGACCTGGCCGGGCGATCTCTGGAAAACCGGCGGCGCGGCCCCTTGGCTGGGCGGCTATTACGACCCGGAAACCAACCTGCTGCTGTTCGGTACCGGCAACCCGGCACCGTGGAACTCGCACCTGCGCCCTGGCGACAACCTCTACTCCTCATCGCGCCTGGCGCTCAACCCGGACGACGGCACCATCAAGTGGCACTTCCAGAGCACGCCCCACGACGGTTGGGACTACGACGGCGTGAACGAGCTGGTGTCGTTCAACTACAGCGAAGGCGGCAAGGAGATCAAGGCGGCGGCCACTGCCGACCGTAACGGTTTCTTCTACGTACTGGATCGTACCAACGGCAAATTCATCCGTGGCTTCCCGTTCGTGGACAAGATCACCTGGGCCACCGGCCTGGATAAGAACGGCCGGCCGATCTACAACGAAGCCAGCCGTCCCGGCGCCCCGGGATCCGAAGTCAAGGGCAGCTCGGTCTTCGTAGCGCCGGCGTTCCTCGGCGCGAAAAACTGGATGCCGATGGCTTACAACCAGGACACCGGGCTGTTCTATGTGCCGTCCAACGAATGGGGCATGGACATCTGGAACGAAGGCATCGCCTACAAGAAAGGCGCGGCATTCCTCGGCGCCGGCTTCACCATCAAGCCGTTGAACGAAGACTACATCGGTGTGCTGCGGGCCATCGATCCGAAAACCGGCAAGGAAGTCTGGCGCCACAAGAACTACGCGCCGCTGTGGGGCGGGGTGCTGACCACCAAGGGCAACCTGGTGTTCACCGGCACACCTGAAGGCTTCCTGCAGGCTTTCAACGCCAAGACCGGCGAAAAGGTCTGGGAGTTCCAGACCGGTTCCGGCGTGCTCGGCTCGCCCATCACCTGGGAAATGGACGGCGAACAGTACGTCTCGGTGCTCTCCGGGTGGGGCGGCGCGGTACCGCTGTGGGGCGGCGAAGTGGCCAAGCGCATCAAGGACTTCAACCAGGGCGGCATGCTCTGGACCTTCAAGCTGCCCAAGGACCTCGTCGCCAAGCACTGATCCCTTGTGGGAGCGGGCTTGCTCGCGAAGGGGCCTTCACATTCAACATTGATGT
>NZ_JAHBCX010000027.1:0-71903 GCF_019955895.1 Pseudomonas sp. GL-B-12 | reverse complement strand
CGAAAGCGGTGTGTCAGACGCATTCATGTTGACTGACACACCGCTTTCGCGAGCAAGCCCGCTCCCACATCAGGGGTTGGTGGGCAGCCGGGTCAGGCGTAGTAATCGACCGCGCTGGAGCCGATCACGCGGGTGGTATTGGCAGCCACTTCAGCGACGCTCGGGGTAATGTCGTCATCCATTGAATCGAGGCGACCGCCGCTGGCACTGGTCCGCCCGCTCTGGCTTTGCCGGGCTTGTTCCTGCCCTTGCTGCGAACCACGGGACTGGTCCGAAACGTTGACATCGACCTGCCCCATGCCCTGCTGCGCGAACATGTCGCGCAAGCGATGGACCTGGCCATCCAGCGCCTCACGGACCCCCGGATGCGCACTCATGAACGTGACCTGGGTCTGTTGATCGGGAACCATGTTCACTCGAATGTCCAGGCGCCCGAGTTCAGCGGGCTGCAACTGGATGTCCGCGGCCTTGAGATTGGCGCTGGACAGGTACATGACCCGGTTCACCACCTCTTCGGTCCAGCCGCTCTGGTGCATGGCGATCGGCTGGTTCACCGGCAAGGCATTGGCTGTCTTCGGTGTGGCCGCCTGGGTCAGCGCGGCCAGACGGTTGGCGAAATCATCGACACGGGTGTCGCTGCTGGCGGACTTGAGATCCTTCAGGCCGTCATCGATCAAGCCGCTGAAAGCCTTGTCATCGCCCTGGCTGGTGCTGTTCTTGTCGCCCTGAACATCCAGCAGGGTCGCCATGCCGGCGGCAAAGTTTTGCGCCGGTGTCAGCTCACCGTCGGCCTGGGCTTGCGCCTGTGTCGGAGCAGCCTTGGGCTGCGCCTGGCTGGAAGCCGATACGTGATCGCTCTGCTCCATCGCCAGCCGCACCGCCGGCAAGGCGTCGAGCGGATCGGTCGAGGGGTCGAAATCGCCGTCGGTAGTGGCCAGCGCTGGAGCGATTGCAGCCGTAGCCGTAGCCGCGGCGGCAACTGGCGCTTCAACGGCAGGTTGCACGGTGTCGGCCACGGCGGGGGCTACCGGTGCCGGCACGACTGGCTGAAGGACTGGCTGCAATGAAGGATCAAGCGCCGGATCGAGCAGTGCGGCATCGACGACCGGGGCGGGGTCGGCATCTGACGCCTCATCGCCGGCGGTCTTGTCGTCAGCCTGCACCGGCGTGTCGGCAGGCAAGGATTTGCCGCCATCGGCAACCACCGGTTCCTCGGCGGCAGGTTTGTCGTCGCCGGCGTCTTTTTTTCCGGCGACATCGCAGTTTTTTTCGTGACTCGGCTTGACCGAGGCATCCGCCAACGCATCGGGCTTGCTCTGGGCCTGGCTGGCGTAGACATGAGCGAAGCTTGCGGCCTTGTCCCCGGGCTCAGCAGTCAGCGCCGGAGGATTGGCGCAGGCCGCTTGAATCTTGGCCTGCCTGGAGGCCTGAAGCAGAATGTTGGGGGTAACGGGCATGAAACAGTCTCCGCTGCACGGGGCTCGTAAGTACAGTTGGACGAGTTAAATGCAAAGGCCGAGCCAATTTCACTCGAAGGAGACCAAATGCAGCGTATGCTCAGATTTTTGCTGGGCAACGCTGTCGTTCAGCTTCGTACAGAGGCCGGATAGCGGCGAATTCGCGGTCGATTTCGCCGACCAGTTCCTGAACGGCGGCACATGACAGGTTTCTGGCCTGCTGCTCAAGTTGATGGCAAAGCTCGGTCAGCCTGACTGCGCCCATATTGCTGCAGCTGCCTTTGAAACTATGGGCAGTTTCAACGAGCAGTGCGACACTGTCAGCTGTTCTCAAAACGCTCAGGCGCTCTTCGGAGTCCGCAAGAAAGATATCCAGCAGATCCGGATACCCCTCTTCCATCACTTCCTGCAACGCACTCAGCACGCCGCGATCTACATGTTTGTCGTCCACTTGCTCACTCCTTGATCAAGAATGCGCGGATTATGCCGCAGCCTTCCAGATAAACTCCACGCGTGCACTTCGACCATCGTCGGTCCAGCGGGCATTACGCCCCAACTGACGGATCAGACTGACCCCACGTCCCGACAGGCGGATGTCATCCACAGGTCTTGCCATCACCCGCTCGACATCGAAACCCTTGCCGCTGTCTTCGATGTGAATCGTCAGGCAACCGCCGTCGTCTGTTGGCGCCACCTGTAAATGTAACCGTACATAGCCTTCCTGAAGTTCGTCCAGCCGGGTATTGCGCTCTTGATAATACCGCGCAAACCCCGAGGCATCGCGCTTGAGGCTCGAATCCAGCCCCAGCACGCCATGCTCCAGCGCGTTGGAATAGAGTTCCGCCAGCACACTGTAGAGCGCACTGCTCTGAGCCCGAAGGCCATGCACCTCAAGCAGCAACTGCAACAGATAGGGTAAGGGATTGAAACGCTTGAGCGTGGCGGCGCGAAACTCGAAACTCACCGACCAGTCCAGCGGGCAGGACTGGCCGCTGTCGGAGTAGACCAACGCCGGTGCAGTGATCTGTGCCTGCTCCAGCAGGCTGATTTCGACCATGCTGACATCGTCGCGCGCTTCTCCGCCAAAATGACGCAGCGCCTGCTCGATCTCTTCGAACAGCGCATCTGGCTGGCGATTGGCGGCAAACACCTGCTGCAATCGCTGCACGCCAAACAACTGTTCATTGGCGTCGCAAGTGTCGATCACCCCATCGGACAGGAGAAACACCCGATCCCCGAGCGCCATGGGAAACACCTCGGTACGCTCATCGAAGGACTCCGGGCTCAGCACCCCCAAAGGCAGGTGCCACGCCGGCAGAGGCGTTCGCTCGCCACTGGCAACACGATGCAGGTAACCGTCCGGCATGCCGCCGTTCCAGACTTCCACCGAACGACGTTGAAAACTCAGGCACAGCAACGTGGCACAGCAGAACATGTCCACCGGCAGAATGCGCTTGAGCTTGGCATTCATCTCGCGCAGGGTTTCCGCCAGGCCGTAGCCCTTGGCGGTCATTCCGTAAAAGACTTCGGCCAAGGGCATGGCGCCCACTGCCGCCGGCAGACCGTGGCCGGTGAAGTCGCCCAGCAGCACGTGCATGTCTCCGGCCGGGGTGAACGCGGCCAGCAACAGGTCGCCGTTGAACAGCGCATAGGGCGATTGCAGATAACGGATATTCGCAGCGGCATTCAGGCAGCCGGAGTGCGCCACCTTGTCGAAAACGGCCTTGGCCACACGCTGTTCGTTGAGCAGGTAGTCGTGGTGCCGGGCGATCTGGTCACGCTGTTGCAGCACGGTGTCCTGCAAGCGCCGCAAGCGATCCATCGCCTTGATCTTGGCAGCGAGAATCACCTGGTTGTAGGGCTTTGCCAGAAAGTCGTCACCGCCGACTTCCAGGCAGCGGGCCAGGGCTTCGCTTTCGGACAACGAAGTGAGGAAGATGATCGGCACCAGGGTTTCCCCGGCCAGGGCTTTGATCTGCCGGGCCGCCTCGAAGCCGTCCATGACCGGCATCATCGCATCCATCAACACCAGGTGCGGTTGCTGCTGGCCAAACACGTCGACCGCTTCGGCGCCGTTGGCCGCCGTCAGCACTTCGTGCCCCAGGCGGCGCAGGATGCTCGACAGCAACAGGCGATCGGCGGCGCTGTCCTCGGCAATCAGGATCGTCAGCGGCTCCAGTGGTTGCATGGCAATCAACTGATGTCGAACAATTTGTCGAAGTTGGAGATGGCGAGGATTTTGCGCACATCGGTACTGCTGTTGACGACGCGCACATCGGAGTCGTCGCCACCGGCGTGATCGCGCAGCAAAAGCAGCATGCCCAAGGCCGAGCTGTCGAGGTAAGTGGCCTCTTTCAGGTCGACCACAACCGCCGATAGCTGTTTATCTTCGTAGGACTGACGAAATTCCTGATGCTTGGCGAAATCGAATCGTCCTTTGACCGATATCGTCAACTGTTGCCCATCAGGGGACACTTCGGTAACGACTGACATTCAATGGCTTCCTTGTCTTTGGAGAACGTTTAGAAGGTTTAGCACCAGCTGTGGATGGGGGCAAGCCAGCCTGTTTTTCGAAAGCCCGCTCAATAGGGGTTCTCGCGCGGCAAACGCTGGGACAATTCATCCAGCAGTTTCTGTTCGCGCCGGTCTTCAAGCGCCCGCGCTTCATCGGCATAGCGCTGAACCAGCTTGCGCAAACCTTCGACCCGGGCAAACGCCTGCTGCCAGGTTTCCCGGGCCTTGTTCAGGTTGTTCTGATGCCAGGCCAGGCTTTGCCGCTGCTGGTCGATGGCCGTGCCCAGTTGCGCGAGAAAGCCCTGATAGCCCAGCAGCCATTGGCCCGAGACGCCGCCGCTACCGCGCACGATCCATTGTTCCTGATAGTCGAGACGAAAAGCTTCGAGGTCGGCGAGTTTGCTTTGTGCCAAACGCACCTGCCCCTGAAAGTGCCCCAAGCGCTGAACCGCGGTTTTCTCGGCCTTTTCGGCCATTTCCACCACCGGCGCCAGCCGTCCCGCCCGACTCAGGGCCATGATCGCTTAACCGCCTGCCGCAGGCGCGAAGATCGAGGCCAGATATGCCTCGCTTTCGCCCAGGCTGATGCTGTCGTTGAGGCCCTGGCGCAGGTATTTGACCAATTGCGGTTGCAGGGAAATCGCCAGATCGGTCTCGCGGTCACCGCCGGCGACATAGGCACCGACGCTGATCAGGTCGCGGCTCTGCTGATACCGCGACCACAATTGCTTGAAATATTGCGCACGGGCCATGTGTTCCGGCGACACCACCGCCGGCATCACCCGGCTGATGGATGCCTCGATATCGATGGCCGGGTAATGCCCTTCCTCGGCCAGGCGCCGGGACAGCACGATGTGCCCGTCGAGCACGCCTCGCGCCGAGTCGGCAATCGGGTCCTGCTGGTCATCGCCTTCGGATAGCACGGTGTAGAACGCGGTGATCGAACCACCGCCCTTCTCCGCGTTGCCGGCCCGTTCCACCAGTTTCGGCAGCTTGGCGAATACCGACGGCGGATAGCCCTTGGTCGCTGGCGGCTCGCCGATGGCCAAGGCGATTTCCCGCTGGGCTTGGGCGAAACGGGTCAGCGAGTCCATCAGCAACAGGACATTCTTGCCCTTGTCGCGGAAATACTCGGCGATGCGCGTGCAATACATCGCAGCACGCAGTCGCATCAGCGGCGCATCGTCCGCGGGGGACGCCACCACCACTGAACGCTTGAGCCCTTCTTCACCGAGGATATGCTCGATGAACTCTTTAACTTCACGACCCCGCTCACCGATCAGCCCGACGACGATGATGTCGGCCTCGGTGAAGCGCGTCATCATCCCCAGCAGCACCGATTTACCGACACCGGTACCGGCGAACAGCCCGAGCCGTTGACCGCGACCGACCGTCAACATGCCGTTGATGCAACGGATGCCCACGTCCAGCGGTTCGCTGATCGGTTCGCGCTTAAGCGGGTTGATGGTCGGGCCATCCATTGGCACCCAGTCTTCGGCCTTCATCCCGCCCTTGCCGTCCAACGCGCGACCGGCGCCATCAAGCACCCGCCCGAGCATGCTCATGCCCATCGGCAAACGTCCGGTATCGGACAAGGGAACAACGCGGGCGCCGGGTGCGATACCGGCGACGCTACCGACTGGCATCAGAAAGACTTTGCTGCCGGAGAAGCCCATCACTTCGGCTTCGACCTGCACCGGGTGATAGCTGTCGTCGTTGATCACCATGCAGCGACTGCCCATGGCGGCGCGCAAGCCTTCGGCTTCGAGGGTCAGGCCGACCATGCGCAGCAAGCGGCCCTCAAGGATCGGCGCGCCAGCCAATTCAGTCGCCTCGGCATAACTGCCCAGGCGCTTGGCGAAGCTGGTGCGTTTAAGGCGCATCAGGTGCATCCGCTTCTGGCGCGGTCGCAGGTTTGCTGTCGATCGGCAGTTCCAGGCTCAAGTCCGGCGCGGCCGGATGCAAGGTTTGCTCGTGCAACTGATCGAACAGCTTGTCCATCACCTGCACGATGCGAGTTTCGACCGTGGCGTCGATGCGGCTGTGTTCTGTCTCGACCCGGCAACCGCCGGGCAATAGCGATTCGTCCTCGACGATGCGCCAGGTTTCTTCATGGCGTTCGCGCAGGGCTTTGACCTGTGCGAAATCCTGCGGATTGATGTACAGCCGCACATTGCCCACGCCCAACGGCAACAGCTTGAGCGCCTCGCGCATGACGTGTTCGATCTGCGTCGAGTCGATGGCCAGTTCGCGCTGGATCACCTGTCTGGTGATGTGTTGCACGAGGTCGACCAAGGACTTTTCGATCTGAGTGTCCTGCTCGGCGATGGGCTCGAACAGATGGGTCATCAGTTGCTCCAGGCCGGCAAGCTTCGGCGCCAATGCCTGTTCGGCTTCCTGGCGGACCTTGAGCGTGGTGCTGTGGAAACCCTCTTTCTCACCCACCGCGAAACCTTCGTTGTAGGCTTCCTGGCGAATGCTTTCGAGCTCTTCGAGGGTCAGTGGCTGGACTTCCTCCAGCGGCACTTCCTCCATTTCCGGCGGCTCGGGTTCAGGCTCAGGTTCCGGCTCGGGTTCCGGCGGGTCGAAGCTGGGCAGCGCCCAGGTATCGAAGCCACTGACATCCCTGGCCCGGATCAGGTCAGTAGGCGCTTCATCATGCTTGGCCATGGTGTTAGATCATTTCCTCGCCGCCTTTGCCGCCGAGAACGATTTCTCCGGCTTCGGCCATACGGCGGGCGATGGTGAGGATTTCTTTCTGCGCGGTTTCCACGTCGCTGACGCGCACCGGGCCCTTGGCTTCCAGGTCGTCGCGCAACAGTTCGGCCGCACGCTTGGACATGTTCTTGAAGATCTTTTCCTTGACGCCTTCGTCCGAGCCCTTGAGGGCGAGCACCAATACATCGGAGGACACTTCGCGCAACAGCGCCTGGATCCCGCGGTCGTCGACATCGGCCAGGTTGTTGAAGACGAACATGAGGTCCTCGATCTGACCGGACAGGTCTTCGTCGACTTCGCGGATCGAGTCCATCAACTGGCCTTCGATCGAACTGTCGAGGAAGTTCATGATGTCCGCTGCGCGCTTGATGCCACCCAGGGTGGTGCGTGAGGCATTCGAGTTGCCGGAGAACTGCTTCTCGAGAATCTGGTTGAGTTCTTTCAGGGCCGCTGGCTGAACGGTGTTCAGCGAAGACACTCGCAGGATGATGTCCAGCCGCACCTTGTGGTCGAAGTTGCCGAGCACTTCACCGGCCTGGTCCGGATCGAGATACGCCACCACGATCGCCTGGATCTGTGGGTGCTCGTAACGGATCACGTCGGCAACGGCGCGCGGCTCCATCCACTTCAGGCTGTCGAGGCCGCTGGTGTTGCCACCGAGCAGGATGCGGTCAATCAGGCCGTTGGCCTTGTCTTCGCCCAGGGCCTGGGTGAGCATCTTGCGCACATAGTCGTCGGAGCCGACGCCCAGGCTGGTCTGGTCGCCGACGATATCGACGAACTCGCTCATCACCTGCTCGACCTGCTCGCGGTGCACATTACCCATCTGGGCCATGGCCACGCCCACGCGCTGAACCTCTTTAGGGCCCATGTGGCGCAGCACCTGGGCCGCGTCGGTGGAGCCCAGGGACAGCAACAGGATTGCGGCCTTGTCGACCTTGGACAGTTTGGCGGCAACGGCTCGGTTATCACTCATCTGCGTTAATCCACTCTTTCACGACCTGGGCCACACGACCCGGATCTTCTGCCACCAGACTCTTGATTGCGTTCAATTGAGCGTCATAGCCTTCGCTCGGGCTCGGCAGCAGAATGCTTTGCGGACCACCGAGGCTGACACGGTCGTTGGCCAGTTCGCCATCCAGACCGCCCATGCCCCCCAACTCGACGTCGCTACCCAAGCCAACAAGCTGCTTGCCCTTGCCGCCCCCGGTGATGTTGTTGAGCACCGGACGCAGCACCCCGAACACCAGCACCAGAATGAACAACACACCCAGCACTTGCTTGACGATGTCCCAGAACCACGGCTGGGAGTAGAACGGAATATCGGCAATCACTTCACCGCGCTCGGCGGAGAACGGCATGTTGATCACGCTGACACTGTCACCACGGCTGGCATCGAAGCCGACCGCGTCCTGCACCAGACGCGTGAAGCGCGCCAATTCATCGGCGCTCCAGGGCGCACGGGTGGTTTCGCCGTTGGCCGGGTTGATCTTGACCTGATCATCGACCACCACCGACACCGACAGGCGATTCAACCGGCCCTGCTGCTGCTTGGTGTGGCTGATGGAACGGTCGAGTTCGAAGTTCTTGGTCGATTGTTGACGCTTGTCCGCCGGGTACGGCGCGAGCATCGGCTGACCGGTGGCCGGGTCCATGATTTGCTGGCCGTTGGCATCGATCAGCGGCTGGCCTGGCTGCACCATGCCCGCCGACGCTGTGGCGCCACCGGTGGTTTGCGGTGCGGAGGCCGGCGACGGAGGCTGGTTGCTCAGGGCACCCGGCACACCTTGCGGGCCATTGCTGGCGGTACGCTGTTCGTTGACCGACTGTTCGCTGCGCAATGCCGGCTGGTCCGGATTGAACTGCTCGGAAGTCGACTCGACCGCGCTGAAATCCACGTCAGCCGAAACTTCGGCCTTGTAACGGTCGTTGCCCAGCACCGGCTGCAAGATGTTGTGCACGCGCTGGGTGAGCATGCTTTCCATGCGACGGCTGTAGTCGAACTGCTTGCCGGCCATGGTCAGTTCGGAGTTTTCCGCCTGATCGGAGAGCAGGTTGCCCTTCTGGTCGACCACAGTGATCTGCGACTTGCTGAGTTCGGGAACGCTGGTCGCCACCAGGTTGATGATGGCCACGACCTGGCCGGGTTCGAGGGAGCGACCGGAATAGAGTTCTACCAGAACCGAAGCGCTCGGCTTGCGCTCGTCGCGCACGAACACCGAACTTTTCGGGATCGCCAGGTGCACGCGGGCACCCTTGACGTTGTTCAGGCTGGAAATGGTGCGGGCCAGTTCGCCTTCCAGGCCACGACGATAGCGGGTCGCTTCCATGAACTGGCTGGTGCCCAGTCCCTGTTCCTTGTCGAGGATTTCAAAACCGATGTTGCCGTCGCTGGGAGTGACACCAGCGCCCGCGAGCTTGAGCCGCGCGCGGGACAGGTCATCGGCCTTGACCAGCAAGGCACCGGAATTGGGTTCGACGGTGTACGGGATATCGGCGGAGGCCAGGGTATCCATGACCTGCTTGGCGTCCATGCCGGCAAGGCTGCCGTACAGAGGCCGGTAGTCCGGTTGCTGGGACCACAACACCACGGCAAAACCAATCGCCACGCTCGCTGCCAGGCCGACCAACAGGCCCACCTGACGCAACATGGTCATCTCGGAGAGGTTTTCCAGGAAGGACAACCCGAACAGCGGCGGCTTGCCGTCTATTGGAGTGGCCTTGGCCGGAACGTTATCGGCGACTGCTTCTGCCATGACTCAATCTCGTCCTTTAAACCGGCATCTGCATGATGTCTTGGTAGGCCTGAACCACTTTGTTTCGCACTTGGGTCAACGCCTGGAACGACACGCTGGCCTTCTGCGAGGAAATCATCACGTCGGTCAGGTCGACGCCGCTTTTGCCGATTTCAAACGCACTGGCCAACTGCGTGGAAGCCTGCTGGGTGTCGTTCACTTTATTGATGGCCTGACCGAACATGTCGCGAAAGCTGCTGCCCGTCAGTTCAGGGACGGCAGTCGATTTCGGCGCAGACATGGCATCCATTTGCATGGCGTGCATATCCAGCATCAACCGATTGAATTCAATACCTTGGCTCATGGTTTCTCTCTTTGACGACCCGCAATTTTTTGACACTCACTCGGCGGGTAATGAGGTGTTAGCAACAAGGGTGCCAGCTCCGTGACTGCTCTAAACAAAAGCCAATTCCGGGCTTTGCTCAACCGTGAACCACCGCCGCTCCCACATTTAGATCAGTGTTGATTCCGTCAACTTTCAGGTGGAGAACAAGTAGCCTTCCACATCCATGCCGGCATCGCGCATCTGCGCCAGCTTGTAACGCAGGGTTCGCGGGCTGATACCCAAGCGCTCGGCCGCCTCTTTGCGACGACCGCGCTCGGCGCGCAAGGTATCGATGATCATCTGGAATTCACGGCGACGCAGGTCATCGCCCAGCGCACCGGCCGACTCGGACTCGACTTCCACGGGACGCACCGGCGCCTGCGCCAATACAGGCAGAGGAGCGCAAGCCACCGGCCCGGCCAGACAGAAATCCTGCGGCTGGATCAAGCCACCCTGCTGCAGAATCAGCGCACGCTGAATCGCGTTGTCCAGTTCACGCACGTTACCCGGCCACGGATAACCGATCAGGCACGCCTGGGCCTCGGGCGACAATCTGGCAGCCGAATGCATCATTTTATTGACGTGCCTGGCCAGCAGGCGCTCGGCCAGCGGCAGGATGTCGGCGGTACGCTCGCGCAATGGGCGCCAGGCCAGGGGAAATACCGACAGGCGATAGTAAAGATCTTCGCGGAAGCGCCCCGCCGCCACTTCACCCGCCAGGTCGCGATTGGTGGTCGCGACCACGCGAATGTCCAGCGTGATCGGTTTACGCGCCCCAACCCGTTCGACCTCGCGCTCTTGCAGCACACGCAGCAGTTTGGCCTGGAGCCCCAGGGGCATTTCGGAAATTTCATCGAGCAGAATGGTGCCGCCGTCGGCCTGCTCGAACTTGCCGGCTTGCGCGGCAATGGCGCCGGTGAAGGAGCCCTTCTCGTGACCGAATAAGGTCGCCTCGAGCATGTTGTCCGGGATCGCTGCGCAGTTGATCGCAATGAACGGCTGACGGACGCGATGAGAATGCTGATGGATGTAACGTGCCAGCACCTCCTTGCCCGTGCCCGACTCGCCCGAGATCAACACCGTGGAATCGCTGCGCGCGACCCGCGCCGCCAACTCGAGTAACTGCGCGCTCGCCGGCTCGAACG
This sequence comes from Pseudomonas sp. GL-B-12, assembly GCF_019955895.1. Lineage (NCBI taxonomy): Bacteria > Pseudomonadati > Pseudomonadota > Gammaproteobacteria > Pseudomonadales > Pseudomonadaceae > Pseudomonas > Pseudomonas sp. GL-B-12. Next base: position 60,949 of record NZ_JAHBCX010000027.1, on the reverse strand, counting down.
CTACCGGCCCTTCGCCTTCGGTCAGGCCGAGACTGCCCGGGGCATGACACGCCACCAGATCGAGCAACGCCTTGGGCTCGAATGGCTTGACCAGGTAGTCCGCCGCCCCTTGGCGCATTGCATCGACCGCACGCTCGACCGCACCGTGAGCCGTCATCAGCAACACCGGCAACTGCGGCTGCCGCGCTCGCAGCAGGCCCAGTAACTGGTGGCCATCCATGCCCGGCATGTTGACGTCGCTGATCACCAGGTTGAAGGCCTCGCCGCCGACTGCAAGCAACGCCTCCTCTGCCGAACTCACCGCTTTGTAATCGTGCCCCGCGAGCAAGAGCGTATCGGCCAGCGCCTCGCGCAACGCGCGGTCGTCCTCGACCAGCAGAACCTTGATACCCATCTGCGTCACTCCGCTCCTTGAGCGCTGCTGAACAACGGCAGGATCACCTGCGCGCAGGTGCCGCGACCGAGCCGCGAACGCAACTGCAATTCGCCCCGATGAGCACGCGCTACGGCCTTGACCACGGTCAGGCCAAGGCCCGTGCCGGTGCTCTTGGTGGTAAAAAAGGGTTCGCCCAATCGCGCCAGAACGGCCGCATCGATACCGCTGCCACTGTCACTGACGCACAGGCGCAGGCTGTTGCCGCGGGTGTAGAGGTGAATCTTGAGACGCAATTGACCGGCACTGGCCTGAATGGCGTTCTCGATCAGATTGAGGATCGCGCCGACCAGGGTGTCGCGATTGCACAGCAACTCCCCCGAGTGACTGTCGCACTGCCAGCGGATCGGCAGATCCTGCACGTGGGTCAGCGCTGCCGCTTGCAACGATTGCATCAGTAGGCCGGGGGTCACGCGGTCGGTCAGCGGCAACTCGCCCCGGGCGAAGACCAGCATGTCGCGCACCTGGTGCTCCAGCTCGTGCAGTCGCTCCTTGAGGCGCCCGGCAAAGCGCTGCCGGGTAGCGACCGGCAGCTCTTGCTCGGTCAAGTGACTGGCATACAGCAGCGCGGCGGACAACGGTGTGCGTATCTGATGAGCCAACGAAGCGACCATGCGCCCCAGCGACGACAGACGCTCATGACGGGCCAGTTGATCCTGCAGATGGCGGGTTTCGGTCAGGTCGTTGAGCAACACCAACTGGCCGGGCTCGGCGTCCAGCGAGCGCGTGGCGATCGACAGACGCCGACCATCCTTGAGGGAGATTTCATGACCATCGTCTTCGCGCGGCGCAAAACAGCGGGCAATGACGTGGCGCCACAATTCGCCTTCGAGCGGTAAACCCAGCAACTCGCACGCCGCCGGATTGGCTTCGCGCACAATGCCCTGGGCGTCAATGACGATGACACCACCGGGTAACAGATCAAGGAGGTTTTGCAGGCGGTTGGCCAGGCGTTCTTTTTCCGCCAGCTCCTGCATGCGCTGCGCACTGACCACCGCCAATTCACCCTTGAGCTCGGCGACCCGGGCTTCAAGCATGCTGTAGGAATCGGTCAACTGACTGGACATCTGATTGAACAGCACGAATGCCTGCTCAAGGCCAAGCCGGCTCGCCTGCTCTACGGACGACGGTTGCACCGAAGCATCAGGGACAGGAGACATCTGGGCGGCTTGGGGCATTGTGCTCTCTCGCTTGGCTGACCGTCAGTGAAACGGAACGTTGCGAGGGATGTAGCAATACCCGTGCCTAAAAAAAACTTCTTATAAATGAATGAGTTGAAAAACAGGCGTCAATCATCCGCCTGCTCGTCTCCATCACGACGACTCATGCCGTACTTGCGCATTTTCTCCACCAGCGTGGTACGACGAATACGCAGGCGCTCGGCCGCGCGGGCCACAATGCCATTGGCGTCATCCAGCGCCTGCTGGATCAACCCTTGCTCCAGACCACCGAGGTAGTCCTTCAGGTCCAGGCCTTCCGGCGGCAGCATGGCATTGGCCGTGAAGTCCGTCGTATGACCGTTGATGGCCACGCGCTCTTCCAGATCACTGCGCAGGCTGTCGACCATTTGCTCGTCTTCATCGTCGACGTAGCGGAATTTCTTCGGCAACTCGACCACGCCGATCACGCCGTATGGATGCATGATCGCCATGCGCTCCACCAGGTTGGCCAGTTCGCGGACGTTGCCCGGCCAGCCATGGCGGCACAGCGACATGATCGCCGCCGAGTTGAAACGGATCGAACCGCGCTTCTCGTGCTCCATGCGCGAGATCAGTTCGTTCATCAGCAGCGGAATGTCTTCGACGCGCTCACGCAGCGGCGCCATCTCGATCGGGAACACATTCAGGCGGTAGTACAGGTCTTCGCGGAAGGTGCCGATCTCGATCATGCTTTCGAGATTCTTGTGGGTCGCCGCAATGATGCGCACGTCGACGCTCTGGGTCTTGTTGCTGCCCACGCGCTCGAAGGTGCGCTCCTGCAACACGCGCAGCAACTTGACCTGCATCGGCAGCGGCATGTCGCCGATTTCATCGAGGAACAGGGTGCCGCCGTTGGCCAGTTCGAATCGACCGGCGCGGCTGGTGATCGCCCCGGTAAAGGCGCCCTTCTCATGACCGAACAATTCGCTTTCCAGCAACTCTGCCGGGATCGCCCCGCAGTTGACCGGCACGAACGGCGCTTCGCGGCGCTTGGAATGGTAATGCAGGTTACGCGCAACCACTTCCTTGCCGGTGCCGGACTCACCGAGGATCAGTACGCTGGCATCGGTATCGGCGACTTGCTGCATCATCTGGCGGACGTGTTGAATCGCCCGACTGGTGCCGACAAGACTGCGGAAAAGATTGGGTTCGCGATGACGACCGCGCTCGCGGGCCTGGTCGTACATCTCGCGATAGACCTGGGCACGGTGCAGCGAATCGAGCAATTTGCTGTAGCTGGGCGGCATTTCGAGGGTCGAAAGCACTCGCCGACGCTGGTCTTCCGGCAGGTCAATGGAAGAATTATCGCCCATTAACAAAACCGGAAGGAACTCATCCCAGGTCGAGAGTGTCTTTAACAAGCCCAGAAGTGAACCAGGAGCATTGACCGTCCCGATGAGGACACAGATTACTTCACGACTTGACGACAAAGAGCCGACAGCCTGCTGCCAGTCATGGCTACCACAGGGTAAATTTTCTTCGCCGAGAAAATTTAAAATCACCGCCAGGTCGCGGCGGCGGACGCTATCGTCATCAATCAGCAGAATTTTGGTTTCACGCCACATGCAATAGCAACTTCCCTAGTCAACTCAATGCCCAAAATGCTGGGGCAAGCTAGACGCTTGCAGACACGTTATGCCTGAAGACGACTGAAATCTGGAACCAGCCACTAGTTAAGTCAAAAAACCGCGCACAGTCAAATTTATGGCGCACATATCTGGATTAACTTGGGGTTAATTAACCAAACAGATGGTAAACCTTTGCTGCGTTCCGCGCTTGCTGGATCTGGGACATTTCATCGACTATCGCCTGCCTCTCCCCCATTGTCGCTGTCAGCAAATCTTTATACACCGCCAACAACCCTTCGAGATTTGTCCGCAATGCCTCTTCGTCGATCGGCGCCTCGCTGAGCACTTCATCGACGCACTCCCGGCAAGCCGCATCCAGCTCGCCAATGGCATCCCAGTTGCGCGCCGCCAGAGCGTCGACCAGGGCTTCACGGGTTTCTTCAATCCGCCGCAGTGCTTGACTCATGACGTCATCCTCAGACCCTCGGGCCTATTGATTGGCAATGGCATCCCAACCGCTTTTCAGGGTTTCGAGCAAACCCGATACTTCGTCGATGATTTCGGCATTGTTGTCACGATTGGCTTCCATCAGACGCGTCATCATGTAGGCGTACAGGTTGTCGAGCTGCTGAAGCGACGCCGGGTCATCGGTTTTCTCGGGATTCAAGCCATCGCGCAGGCCGATGATGATGTCCACGGCCTTGCCCATCATCAATCCCTTGAGTGCGATGTCGCCCCGCTCCATCGCACCTCTGGCCTGGGCCATGCGGTCCAGCCCGCCCTCCATCAGCAGCTGTACCAGGCGATGAGGATTGGCTTCAGAGATCTGAGCATGGGAATTGACCTTCTGGTATTGGCGAAGGGCTCTCATGGGGTTCATGTTTCTACCTCGTGACGGACAACAGCTTGAAATTGGGAAGGCTCTGATCTTTATGTCGACTGAGGGACACATAACTTTAACCCAGTCCGACCACCAATGAAAAAACCCAGGCACAGTCATTACAGACTGCCTGGGGTTTTTTATGCCTGATCCGGATCAGTCCGACTTCGGATTGTTCAGCGCATTGAGCGTGGTCATGATGCTATCGCTCTGAGCGCGCAGTTTGGCCACCAGGGAGTCCATGGCGGTGTACTTGGCAGTCAGGCTGGTTTGCAGGCCGGCCATTCGTGCATCGAGGGAGTCCTGCTGCTTTTTCAAGTCGTTCAGGCTGTCGGTCAGGGTTGCCGAACGGGCAGCGAACACACCGGTCTTGCTCAGGGCAAAGCTGTCGGTGGCGGACTTCATGCGGGCCAGCAAACCGGTGTCGCCGGTAAAGATACCGTTGATGTCGGCGGCATTGGTCAGCGCTGCGGCGTCGAACAATTTATCGTCGACGGACAGCATCCCGGTTTTTTGATCGGTCTTGACGCCGAACTGAGCGAGCGATTTCAACTGACCGGTTCCGCCCATCGCATTCAGTTCGGTACGCACCGCCGACATCAATGAACGCAGGGAGGCATCGCCCGTGAGCGCGCCAGACGTCACGGAACCATCGGCACTGGTGGTGACTTGAGTCTCGGCATTTGAAGCCTTGATCAGGGCGTTGTAGGTATCAACGAACCCCTTGACCGCCGACTTCAGCGTCGCTGTGCTCGCAGACACCGTGATGGTTGCCGGCGTCGCTGCGCCACCACCTGACGGCGTCGGCGACACACCAGTCAGCTTGACCGTGATCCCGCTCACGGCATCGGCGATGGTATTGGACTTGGAGGTCATCGACACACCGTCAAGAACGTACTCGGCGTTTTGCGGGGGAGCAAGGACGGTGACACCCGTTTGCAGGCCTGAGTTGCCCGACAGTGTCAGATCCGTACCAACACCGGTCGTGGTCGAGGTCAATACCATCCGAGAGCCAGTGGCGTCGGTCAGGATGTTGGCACTCAAGCCCTGGTTGGCGTACTGCGAGTTGATCGAATCGCGGACTTGCTGCAACGTCGCGCCGGCAGGAACGCTGACGTCGAAGGTGTTGCTGCCCTGCTTGATGCTCAGCGTGGTTGGCACCGAACCGGCGTTGACCACCGAAGAAGCACCGCCGGCATAAACCTGGGTGGAAATCTTCGACGCGGTTGCCAGTTTGGTGACCAGCAGCGAGAAACTGCCAGCCGCCGCGCCTGTACCCGTGGTTATGGTGGCAACTTTTTCATCGGAGGACGAACCGCTCAAGCCACTGAAGCTAGATGCGGTTTTCATGTTGTCCAACGCACTGCGGAAGGCATCCAGCGCTGCCTGGATTTTGCCGATGGACGACAGCGAGGTGGTTGCTTTCAGCGTCTGATTGTTGATCTGCGTTTGCTTGGGCGCTCGTTCCGCGTCCACCAAAGACTTCACGATCAACTGGGTATCAATGTTCGAACCAACACCGCTAACCGTTGTACCCGCCATCATCTCTCTCCTTATCCAGTGGCTGCCGACTTCTTGATTACGCGTGTGCTAATCATCGACAGCAACAAAATTCATGCCAGTTCAGACTTTGTCTTCAAACAACAAACTACTGGCGTCCGACAGGCTTTGTGCCAGTTTCAGTGCGGTTTCCGAAGGGATCTGGCGAATCACGTCACCGGTATCGGTGGCAATGACCTTGACCACGACCCGGCCGGTGGAATCATCAATGGAAAAATCCAGTTTGCGCTGGGCAGCCTGGACGAATTCCTGAATATCGGTCACAGCCTTTTCCAGGTCGTCGCGCTTGGGTTCGGAACCCGATGACGCAACGGCTTCAACCTTGGGCTGATCCTGTTTGGCAGTGACAATCGGCGCTGCGCTCTGCGGCGCAACGGCCGGATAAGACAGGTTCAACTTGACGCTCATGTCCATGCTAAATCTCCTCATCACGGAAAAGACGAAAGGGCACGTAAACGCGCCCTTCCGTCAGTCACCAAGCGCTGGAATTACTGAAGCAGCTTCAGTACAGCGGATGGCAGCTGGTTAGCCTGGGACAGGATCGCGGTGGAAGCCTGTTGCAGGGTTTGTTGCTTGGTCAGCTGAGCAGTTTCCGACGCGAAGTCGACGTCCTGGATCACGCCACGAGCAGCGGTGGAGTTGTCCGAGATGCTGCGCAGGTTGGCCACGGTGCTATCGAAACGGTTTTGTACAGCACCGAGGTCAGCACGCTGGGAGTCGATGTTGGCGATGGCCTGGGTGATCACGTCAACAGCGTTTTGCGCGTTGGTGGCAGTGGTCACGTCAGTGTTGTTGACGGTAGTTTTAGCCGAGCTGACGGTAGTACCGGCAGCAACGAACAGACCGGTTGCACCAGCACCGCTCAGCGAGTAGCTGTTGGTGGAGTTCAGCGATACTGCACCGGTAACCTGGATTGGACCAGCAGCGGCAGCAACACCAGTACCGTAGGCACCAGCACCGTTTTTGGCAGCAACGGTGATACCAGCGATTGCGCCGGCGTCACCAGTGTCCAGAGTGATGTTTTCACCGGTGTCGGACTTGATTTGCAGGTTGTTGGTGGTGGCGTTGTAGTTAACGCTGATACCCAGCTTGGCAGCGTTGGACTTCAGTTGGTCAGCCAGGCCAGCAGTGTCTGTAACACCAACCATGTTGACTGCGGTGCCGCTGCCTACCTTGATGGAGAAGTTGGCGCTGGCTGGAGTAGCGGCCAGGATCGCAGCGGTGTTTACAGTGAACTGGGCTTCAGTGCTGGCAGTAGCCGACAGGCCACCGATAGCGCCGTTCAGTTGAGCAGCGGTAGCCTTGGCAGACTGGCCGGCAGCAACAGTTACGCTAGCGGTCTGGCCACCACCAGTGATAGCCAGAGCACCGCCGGCAACACCGGTAGCGCTTGGCGCGATGGCCACGGACTTCAGCTGCTGGGAACCGATGTTGTTAGCCGATACGTCGCCCAGAGTCATGTTGATGGTCTGGTTGGCGTTGGCGCCCACTTGGAACTGGGTAGTACCGAAGGAACCGTCCAGCAGGTTACGACCACCGAAGGTAGTGGTGGTAGCGATACGGGTCAGCTCAGCAGTCAGTGCGGTGTATTCAGCGTTGTTCGACTTACGGTCTTCGGCGCTAGGCGAGCCGTTCGCGGAAGCCAGGGCCAGGGTACGCATTTTCTGCAGGATGTTGGTGGATTCTTGCATCGCGCCTTCAGCAGTTTGCGCGATGGAGATACCGTCACCGGCGTTCTTGATAGCGGTCTGCAGGCCGTTGATCTGGCTGGTCAGACGGTTGGAAATTTGCAGGCCAGCAGCGTCATCTTTAGCGCTGTTGATACGCAGGCCGGAAGACAGGCGTTGCATCGAAGTTTGCAGAGCGTCAGACGAACGGGTCAGGTTCTTTTGAACGTTCAGCGATGCAAGGTTGGTGTTTACTGTTAAAGCCATGACGAAATCCTCGTTGGATGGATACTTCGGCTTCCGGCCCTGACATCCGTCGGGTTTGGCCTAGAGAACCTACGTAATAGTTATCGTCGTGAAGAGGCTTTGCTTGAGCGGTTTTTTGCAGATTTTTAGTGGCAGCGTGCCAGCCCTTTATTTTCAAGGCTTTACAGCCAGAAAATCGGCGCCATAAAAAAGCAAAACGCCCGGCAACTTACGTTACCGGGCGTTTTTTATGCCTGTATTCCAGCCATCAACCGCGATAGAGAATCGCCGAGCCCCACGATAGACCTACACCGAAGCCGCTGATGGCCACGCGCGTCCATTTCGAATCGAACACATGGTTTTGCAGCAGCAGCGGGATGCTGGAGGAAACCGTGTTGCCGGTTTCGAGCATGTCCTTGACGAACTTCTCCGGCTCACCTTCTTCGAAGCGGCGCGCTACGGCATCGACGATGGCCGCGCTGCCCTGGTGAATGCAGAAGGCATCGATGTCGCTGGCCTGCAAGTTCGACTCATCCAGCAGCTCATGCAAATGCGCCGGGACTTTCAACAAGGCGAAGTTGAAGACCTGGCGGCCATTCATGAAGAACACACCGTCGGTGACCTTCAGGTGCGGCGCGCCGGAACCGTCGGTGCCGAACTTCGACTTGCCCAACTGCCAGACAGCGTTTTCGCCCATCCAGGTCGCAGTGGCGGCATCGCCGAACAACATGGTGGTGTTGCGGTCTTCCGGGTCGACGATCTTCGAATACGGATCGGCGGTGATCAGCAGGCCGTTTTTCAGACCTGTCGCTTCCATAAAGCCTTTGATCGCGTAGATGCCGTACACATAGCCGGAACAGCCCAGGGAAATATCGAAAGCGGCGACATGGGTCGGCAGGCCCAGCTTGTCCTGAACGATCGCAGCGGTGTGCGGCAACCCTTCTTCATCACCGTTCTGGGTGACGACGATCAGGCAATCGATGGCTTCACGCTTGAGCTCGGGGCTGGCGGCGAACAGCGCATTGGCGGCTTCGACACACAGGTCGGACGTTTCCTGATCGGCATCCATACGCGGCAAAAACGCCGAACCGATCTTGCCGAGGATGAAGGTTTCGTCCTTGTCGAACTTTGCACCCTGGGCGTAGTTATCAACCCCGGCTGCCGGCACGTAACTCGCAATATTTTTTATGCCAATCATTATGGCTTCCCAATAATAAACAGCTGAACATCGCCGCTCGCTGAATCGAGGGCGTCTACAGTCAGGGCCTGGCATCGTCGGCGCTCAAGCAAACACCTTGAACAGTCCGCCACCTTTCACCGCCCGCAGACAGGATACAGTGAAGATGCGCGTTTTGACTGGCGGGTCACTCAGAGATCAGTGCTTTATTTGATTTTATGGTCCGGATCCCGCCCCACCCTGCTACGCGACGCGCCGAAAAAAGGCAAAAAAAAGCCAGCCCCCTATGAAAGGGACTGGCCGCGAGCGATCAAGACCGACTCAAAGCTTGTTGAACAGGCTCAACTGGGAAACCTTGGCGAACGCCAGTTGCGCGGCCTGCAGCATGGTTTGCTGCAAAGTCAGACGCGTCAGCACTTCCGCCGGGTCGGTATTCTTGATCGAGTTGCCGGTCGATTCGTTGATCAGGCGGGAGCTGGTGTTCTGATCAGTCTGCATGTCCATCACATTGCCCCGGGCACCGATCGCCCCACGCGCCAGGTCAACCTGGTTCTTGGAGTTGTTCAGGTTGGCAATGGCGGAAGCGACGGTGTCTTCCATAAAACGCTGGGCGACCGGGTTGCCTTGGGTCGGCGCGTCGAGCGCCGAACGCAGCTGGCTGATGGTATCGAGGACGTTCTGGGTCTGGTGTGTATTGACCGCGATATCAAACTGATCGCCTGCCGCCGGCGTCGACGGTGTGCCGCCCAAAGTGAAGCTGACACCCGCCGCCGTCGCCACGCCTGCCACTACAGTCCCGGTGGTAACCGGGGTACTGGTGCTGGTCAATGGGCGCGCGTACAGCTCAAAGGTCCCGGTACCGGTGAACTTCAGCACCGCCCCGCCTTCGGGGAAGAAGCTCTTGTAATCGGTGGCATTGGTCACCGCAGTCTGGGTAATGATCGCCGTCGATGGGTTGTTCGGGGCGCGGTTGGCGACGAAGCTGTCCGGCTTGGCCGTCAACTGGAAGCTGTGACCGGCGATCACGGCGTCGGCGCTGGCGGAGTCGGCAGGTGTGTCACCCGCCTGGAAAGTGATGTCCAGCTTAAAAGTCACACCACGGAAGTTGACGTCGGAACCGCCCTTGGCATTCGGATCAAATTTGCCACCACCGGTCGCTTCCGCCGTCACGTCATTACCCAGCGCATCGGTAATCACGAACTGGGTACTGCTGGTGAACGACATGGTGTAAGGCTGACCGTTGCGGAAACTCGCATCGAAGGCCGGACCGGAATTTACCAGTCCCGGGGACAAGTCCACCCGCCCGTCATTAACGGCAGGTGCTGTCATGGTGGTCGAACTGCGGGCGGCATTGATTGCCTGCTGGAAAACGTCCCAACCGGTATCGTTCAGGCCCAGGGACATCGAATCGCCGATCTTCAGTTCCAGCTGGGTCTGGTCGCCCTGATAGCTGTAGGTGCCGTCACTGTTGCGTACAAACGGCTGAGTGTTGTTACTCGCGCCGGAGAAAATGTACTTGCCGCTGGCATCCTTGCTGTTCATCAGGCTCAGCAATTGCTCTTCGGACTGCTTGAGTTCGGCGGCGATGGATTTACGGTCATCGTCGTTCAACGAACCGCCACCGGCTCGTATCGCCAACTCACTGACTTTTTGCAGCACGTTGTTGATGCTGTCCAGCACGCTCTCTTCCTGCGCCTGAGCGGTGTTCAACGCGCTGATGTTGGTGGTGTACTGCCCCAGCATGGCTTTTTGTTGCTCGAGTTGCAGCAACCGCGCCGCGCCGACAGGATCGTCCGCCGCGGTCTCGAGCTTCACGCCGCTGCTGGCCTGCTCGGCCGTCTTCATCACATTGTTGAGGTTGCGAGAATAGTTGGCGGCCGTCGTGGCGTAATACTGTGCTGTAGAAATGCGCATGTTCTACGGCTCCTTAAAGGGCATTGATCAGGGTGCTGAAAATTTCCTGCGCAGTCTTGATGATCTGCGAAGAGGCCGTGTAGTACTGCTGGAACTTGGTCAGGTTGCCAGCCTCTTCATCGAGATCGACACCAGACAGCGAGTCGCGGGCGTTTCGAGCGCCAGTCAAGATGGTATCGGTAGCCGTTGCATCCAGTTGCCCCTGCTTGGTCAGCGAGCCGACCTTCGATACCAGACCACCATACGCATCGGTAAAGCTCACACCCGGACTGGTCGCAGTTGCACCGACTGTCGCCTTGGTTTGCAGACCGAGCAAGGCCTGGGCATTGCGGTTGTCGGTACTGTCGGCCGCAGTCATGGAAATGTTGAAGCTGTCCCCCGAAGCAGGGCTGCCGCTGACGGTCATTCCCACATTGAAGGTTTTGGCGTTACCACCGGCATCGGTGTAAGGCACTGCGATACTCAGGTCGTTGTTCTGACCTGGCACGATGTTGCCGGTACCGATGCTGTTGCCCTTGGAATCGAACACTTCATAAGCGGTAGCACTGGTCATCAGCATGCGCACGGGCATCGATGCCTTGACCGCCGTCTGCACTTCCAGGCGCTGGACCGGATCGTAGATATCCAAAGTGGTGGTCAGGTTCGGCTGGCTGACAGCACCGGTGCCGTCATTCCCCGAGGCCTTGGTGGAGGTCAGCGGTGCGGACGTAGCCAGGGTTTTGGTATCGGTCATGACCGTGGTCATGTCCGCAGCACCACTGCGGGTCGGGGTAATCTTGAAGGAGTCCCCGACGGCGACCGAACCACTGTTCAAGCTCAGGCTGAATCCATCGATGACCGGATTGGCCGCAGGAGGCGTGGCGAAAGCGAAGTTACCCATGTCGGTGTTATCCGACAGTCGACGCACGTTGTAGCCCGAAGCAGTGACCGTCACCTGATAATCGCTGGCTTGCAGCTTGCTGGTGTCTTTGATGGTGACATTCAGATTGCCGGACGCCGGATTGTTGTTGGCATTGGCAATACTGCGCTGGCTGATGGCCGCCACACTGTTGATGTTGTTGAACAGTGCCGCACCGAAGTTACCGCTCTGATCCAGGCCCTGCCCCAGCTGCTTGTTGACCTGATCGGCCACAACCATGGCGATACGCCCCAGGTTGTTGACTGCGGGCGTCAGAACTTCAGTGCGATAGCGCAACAATCCACCCATCTGGCCGCCGCTCATCACACCGGTGATATCGATCGACGAACTGCCTCGATCCATGATGATCGAGGCACGAACAGGGTCGGTCGGGTCTGCCGCCACGCGCAATTTATTGACCGTGTCGCCGATAACCAACGGCTGGCCGCTACCCAGGTAGATATCCAGTCGGCCGTCGGTTTCGGTGACCTGTGTGCCGACCAGTTCGTTGAGCTGGCGGATAGTTTCGTTACGCTGATCCAGCAATTCATTGGGCGTTCCACCCGAACCACTGACTTCACCAATTTTTTTGTTGTAGGCCGCAACGGTCGACGCCAGTTTGTTCACCTGATCGGCCATCGAGCCCAACTGATCATTGATGTACGAACCTTGCTGCTTCAACTGCTGGGACATCGCATTGAAACGGCTGCTCAAGCCCTGGGCATTGGTCAACAAAGCCTGGCGCGAAGCGTTGTCGTTGGCGTTGCCGGACAACGTTTGCAGTGACGAGAAAAATGACTGCAGTGTCTTGGTAATACCGGTACCGCTGTCGGACAGCAACTTGTCCACTTGCGTCGCCTGCCCAAGATAAGCCTGCGCATCGCCGTTGAGCGAAGTGGTGCTCTGCAATTGTGCATCAAGGTAGCTGTTATAGACCCGACGCACATCAGCCAGAGTAGTGCCAGTGCCGATGAACACATTGCCATTCTGTATAGAGCTTTTGGTGCCCTGGACAGTTTGCTGGCGCGAGTACCCGACGGTATCGACGTTGGAAATGTTATTACCCGTAGTCACCAACGAAGCGTGACTGGCGGACAAACCCGACATCCCGATATTGAGCAAACTCATGGTTCAAACCTTATACCTTGTGCCTATAAAGGCGTGGTGGAAACGCCCGCCGCCGCGTAGTTCTGGTAACTCGTCATCTGCCTGGCTATCTGCGAAATCTTGCTTGCGTAGTCCGGGTCGGTTGCGTAACCGGCTCTCTGCAACTCGCGTACAAACTGTTCTGGGTTATCGGCAGACTTCACGACATCTTGATAGCGATTGTTGGTCTGCAGCAAAGTCACAAGGTCATGGAAACTGTCCTTGTAGGAATCGTAGGAGCGGAACTCGGCCGTCTCCTTGACCATCTGCCCGTTGCGGAATTCGCTGGTGATCGCCCGCGCCGAATTGCCCTGCCAACTATTGCCGGCCTTGATGCCGAACAGGTTGTGGCTGCTGCTGCCGTCCTGAGCACGCATGACCGACTTGCCCCAGCCGGTTTCGAGGGCCGCCTGGGCCACCAGGTAACGTGGATCGACACCAATGCGAGCCGCCGCTTCCTTGGCCATCGGCAACATGGTGTTGACGAAATCGTCGGCGGAACTGAAGGCTTTCTTCGCCGGCGCAAGAGGAATCTGCGCCATGGCGCGACCGTAAATCTGCATGCCGGCACCGGAGGACTGCTGGGCGTTCGCCAGCCAGTCGCCGTTGTACAACGGACCGGTACCGCTGGTGGTCGTGCGCTGCGGCAATTGGGTTGCGTTGGCTGTTGCAGCGGCGGTCGTCGCCGAAGGTACCAGCCCCGCCAGCAAACGGTCGGCCAGTTTCGGCGGCAGCGCCAAGCGCCGCTGATTGATCAGCGCCATGTCATTGCGATGACCACCCTCACCCGCCTCTTGTGACGTATGGACTGAACGCGAAGCCCACAACGGACGCTGGCCATTGACCCGCGACAGCGGCCCGTTGATTGCGACCGTGCCTGCCGCCACCGGCGTTTGCACGGCGGCCTTGGCAGCCTCTTGCTTGGCCAGCGACGCAGCGGCGGCCTCGCCCGGCGCCATCGGTTTGTTCTTCGACATCTGGCGCATCAGCACGTCCGCCAGACCAATACCGCCACCCTCGCGGGACATGGAAACCGCCAGTTGCTGGTCGTACATTTCCTGGTACTGCTTGGCCGCCGGGGTGTTCATCGGATTGTCCTGCCCCAGCGCTTCGGTGGCCGAGCGCATGGACTTGAGCATCTCACCGAGGAACAGCGATTCGAACTCCTGCGCCACCTTGCGCATGTTGCCGTCGCTGTTCTTGTCGCCGACCTTGAGCTGATTCAGACGATTGAGGTCCGAATAGGAGCCCGAATCGCTGCTGCTGACCAGACCACTCTTGCGCATATCCACGATGGCCGTCCTCAGATCACGATCAGATCGGCTTGCAGGGCGCCGGCCTGCTTCAGCGCTTCGAGGATGGCCATCAAGTCACCCGGTGCCGCGCCGACCTGGTTCACCGCTCGTACGATCTCGTCGAGGGTGGTGCCTGGGCCGAACTTGAACATCGGCTTGGCTTCCTGCTGGGCGTTGACCTTCGAACGTGGTACCACCGCCGTGGTGCCATTGGACAGAGGGCCGGGCTGACTGACGATCGGATCTTCGGTGATGGTCACGGTGAGGCTGCCGTGGGTCACGGCGGCCGGAGAAACCTTGACGTTCTGGCCGATCACGATGGTGCCGGTACGGGAGTTGATGATGACTTTCGCCACCGCCTGGCCCGGATCGATCTCAAGGTTTTCCAGGATCGACAGATAGTCGACGCGCTGGCTCGGATCGAGCGGCGCGGTGACGCGAATCGAACCGCCGTCGATGGCCTGGGCCACGCCAGGGCCGAGCATGTTGTTGATCTTGTCGACGATGCGTTTGGCGGTGGTGAAGTCGGAACGGTTGAGGTTCAGCGTCAGGCTGTTGCCCTGGTTGAAACCGCTCGGCACCGCGCGTTCCACCGACGCACCACCCGGGATGCGACCGGCCGACGGAACGTTGACGGTGATCTTCGAGCCGTCTCGCCCTTCCGCATCGAAACCGCCTACCACCAGGTTACCCTGGGCCACCGCATAGACGTTGCCGTCGATACCCTTGAGTGGCGTCAGCAGCAAGGTGCCGCCGCGCAAACTCTTGGAGTTACCGATGGACGAAACGGTGATGTCGACCTGCTGACCCGGCTTGGCGAATGCCGGCAAATCGGCACTGATCGACACTGCCGCGACGTTCTTCAACTGCACGTTGCCCGAGCCCGGCGGCACCTTGATGCCGAACTGCGAGAGCATGTTGTTGAAGGTCTGCAGGGTGAACGGGGTTTGCGTCGTCTGGTCGCCGGTGCCGTTAAGCCCGACCACCAGGCCGTAACCGATCAATTGGTTGGAACGCACGCCGGAAATACTCGCGATGTCCTTCAGGCGCTCGGCCTGCGCGTTGAACGCGGCGGACAGCATCAAGGCGGCCACCATCAGATGTTTAAAGTTCAACATGCTCAACTGGAAAGCCACCTAGAAAGGGAACAACGGGCTGAGGAAGAAACGGTCGAACCAGCCTGGCTGACTCGCATCGGCAAACGAACCGGTGCCCGAATAGGTGATGCGCGCATCGGCGACACGGGTCGACGACACGGTGTTGTCGGTAGAGATGTCATCGGCGCGAACAAGGCCGGCAATCCGCACCAGCTCATCGCCGGTGTTGAGGGTCATCCACTTCTCGCCGCGTACCGCGATGATGCCGTTGGGCAACACATCGGCGACGGTGACCGTGATCGAACCGGTCAGGGTGTTGCCCTGCGCCGCCTTGCTGTCACCCTTGGTCGCGCGGTCACCTTCGTAGCTGGCACTCAGGCTCAGGTCGCCATCGCCGAACGGGTTGTTGGTGGTGGCGCTGCTGCCGAACAGCGAAGTCAGGCCGATGTTGGCCTTGCTGTTCTTGCCAATTTGCGAGTTGGCGTTTTTGCTGGCCTGGGTCCTTTCGTTCAGGGTGATGGTGATGATGTCACCGATCCGGAACGCCTTGCGGTCGCCGTAGAGGTTCTGCTCGAAGCCGGCCTGATAGATCGAACCGTTGTTCGCCGCCGCCGGCAACGGCGTGCGCGGCAACACCGGCGCGTAGTAAGGGTCATTGGGCTTGGGCGTCGCAGGCACGCAACCTGCGAGCGCGGTGATCCCACTCAGTGCCAGTACAGATACATAGCGATTCATGACCCTACCTCACGGTGTAGCAGGCAGCCTCATGGCCGCCCCATAGACTTGATTACAGATTCTGCGTTACGAACGAGAGCATCTGGTCGGCGGTGGAGATCACCTTGGAGTTCATCTCGTAGGCGCGCTGGGTGGTGATCATGTTGACCATCTCCTCAACGGTGCTGACGTTGGACGTTTCCAGGGTGTTCTGCAGCGTGGTGCCGAAACCGTTCAGACCCGGAGTGCCGACTTGCGGCGCGCCACTGGCGGCGGTTTCCAGGAACAGGTTGTTGCCCACTGCCTGCAGGCCGGCCGGGTTGATGAAGTCGGCGGTTTGCAGGTTGCCGATCACCTGGGCAGCCGGGTTGCCGGCAATGGTGATGGACACGGTGCCGTCGCGGCCGACCGTGAAGGTCTGCGCGTCGTTCGGAATGACAATCGCCGGCTCCAGGGCAAAGCCGCTGGCGTTGACGATCTGGCCGTTGGAGTCCAGGTGGAACGTACCGTCACGGGTGTAGGACGTGGTGCCGTCCGGTTGCAGGATCTGAAAGAAACCGCGACCGTCGATGGCCATGTCCAGTGGCTGCTCGGTGGTTTGCAGGCTGCCGGCGGTGAAGTTTTTCTGGGTGCCGACGATGCGCACACCGGTACCCAGTTGCAGACCCGACGGCAGTTCGCTGTCCTGGGTCGACTGGGCGCCTGGCTGGCGCTTGATCTGGTAGAGCAGGTCCTGGAACTCGGCGCGGTCACGCTTGAAACCCGTGGTCGACACGTTGGCCAGGTTGTTGGAAATGGTGGTCAGGTTGGTGTCCTGGGCGGACAGACCTGTCTTGGCAACCCATAGAGCCGGAAGCATTCGATTCTCCTCGTGCGCCTGTTTTACGGCGCGACGTTCTGGTAATTAGCTAATCTGCAAGACCCGAGCCATGGCCTGGTCATCGTCTTTGGCGGTGTTCATCATCTTGATGTGCAGCTCGAACTGCTTGGACAAAGCCAGAACCGAGGTCATCTCTTCCACGGCATTGACGTTGCTCGACTCGAGGAACCCGGACACCAGCTTGACGCCGGCATCGGCCTGCGCCGGCTGGCCGTCCTTGGTGTGGATCGAACCATCCAGGCCTTTGGTCATGTTCTTGAGGTCTGGGTTGACCAGCTTGATGCGGTCGACTTCAGCCATCACCCGGGGACCTTCGCCCATCGCGCGGATGCTGATGGTGCCGTCCTCGCCAACTTCGATCTGCTGCTCCGGCGGCACGGCAATCGGCCCGCCATTGCCCATGACCGGCATGCCGTTGCCGGCGCGCAGCACGCCCAGGGCGTCAACGTTCAGGCTGCCGGTGCGCACGTAGCTTTCACCGCCATCGGGCGTCTGTACGGCAATCCAGCCGTTGCCTTGCACGGCAACGTCGAGGTCGCGACCGGTTTCCACCAGTGAGCCCGGGGAAAAATCGGTGGCCGGGCGTTCGGACATGGCAAACGCTCGCGCCGGAAAGCTGTCACCGAACACCGGCATCGAACGGGCCTGCTCCAGGTCTTTCTGGAAGCCGTTGGTGGAGATGTTCGCGAGGTTGTTGGCATGCGCCTTTTGCGCCAGTGCATTCTGGCTGGCGCCGGTCATTGCCACATAAAGGTACTTGTCCACACTCTTTCCTCTGCCTGCCGGACGTTTGCCGCCCACTGCTGTACTGCTGAGCCATAAGCAATTTGCAGACCAACTTGTTTTTGGCGGCGCGAGGCCCGGCAAACAGGGGACTTGGGGGATTCAGGGGGGATTGGTGATTTGTATCAGAGACGAAAAACCGGCGGTGTCATGCCGGTGGGTGGCAAGTGCCGGCCTCTTGAGTGACTGATCTATCGCCTTCGCGAGCAAGTCGGATCGCCGCACCGCCGCTCCCACAGGGGAACGCATTCCAAATGTGGGAGCGGGCTTGCTCGCGAAGAGGCCGGCACATACGTCGCAAATTTCAGTCAAGACTCCGTCTTGCCAACCTCATATTCACGCAACTTGTTGGCAATGGTGGTATGCGAAACCCCGAGCCGCTTGCCCAGTTGCCGACTGCTCGGATGCTCGGAATACAGCCGCTCCAGCACCGCCTTCTCGAAACGCCCGACGATCTCGTCCAGCCCACCCTCCAGCGAAAAATCGCCAAGGGGCTGACGCACGCCATAATCCGGCAGGCGAATATGCTCAGCCTTGACCGTGCCGCCGTCGCACAGGGAAACCGCCTGGAACAGCACGTTCTCCAGTTGCCGGACGTTGCCCGGCCAACGGTAGTGGCTGAGCCGCTCCATGGCTGTCGGGGCCAGTTTCGGCAACGGGCAACCAATCTGCCGGCTGGCCTGATCGAGGAAGTGCTCCACCAGCGGCGTCAAGCCGTCGAGGCATTCGCGCAACGGCGGGATGTGCAGCGACAACACGTTCAAGCGGTGATAGAGGTCCTGGCGGAACTCGCCGCGAGCGCACAATTCGGACAGGTCGACCTGGGTCGCGCAGATCACTCGCACGTCGAGGTAGACCTCTTCATCACTGCCCACACGGCGGAAGCAGCCGTCCTGCAAAAAGCGCAGCAATTTCACCTGCAAGCGCGGGCTCATTTCCCCGACGCCATCGAGAAACAGTGTGCCGCCCGCCGTCAGCTCCAACAGCCCGAGCTTGCCTTCGGCTCGCGCCCCTTCAAAGGCACCCGGGCCGTAACCGAACAATTCCGTTTCGGCCATGGACTCCGGCAGACCGGCGCAGTTGAGCGCCATCAACGGCGACTGCCCACGAGGACTGGCCAAATGGCAGGCCCGCGCCAGCAACTCTTTGCCGGTGCCGGTCTCCCCTTCGATCAACAGCGGCGCATCCAGTGGCGCCATGCGCCGCGCTTCGCGCACTACGGCGGCCATGACTTTCGAGCTTTGGAAGATGCTGTCGAAGCCACGCAATTCCTGCTTGCGCACGTTGTAGATGCGCTCGCCCACCCGATCGGCGCGGTGCAATGTCAGCACCGCACCGGCCATGGCTTCGCTGTCGTCATGCTCCGATTGCAGTGGCGCGATGTCGGCCAGGAACACGTCACCCTTGACCTTGACCCGCAGCCCGTTGATCCGCGACTTGTTGGCGCGCACCAGTTCCGGCAAATCGAAATCCTCGGCGTAGCGCGACAGGGGAATCCCCGGCACCTCGTCGACCCGCACCCCGAGCAACTGCGCCGCTGCCCGGTTGGCCGCGACGATGGAACCGCCCATGTCGATCGACAGCACCGGAAATTCCAGCGCACCGAGCAGTGCATTGAGCTCCATGTGCCGACGCTCGCTGGGCATCAGCCCTACACGCTTGACGCCAAAGACCCCGGCAATCGCTTCGAATTTCGGACGCAAGGCCTGGAACTGAATGTTGATCAGGTTCGGGCAATGCAGGTAGATGGCATTGCCATGCTCACCACCCACTTCACCGCGGGCCACGTTGATCCCGTACTCCACCAACAGATTGAGAATGTCGCGCAGGATGCCGATGCGGTTCTGGCAGTGGACTTTGATACGCATATGAATGGCCTGAAAAAACGGTGAGTAAGGTGCGCAGGGATAATTTCTGCTGAGGCGCTCAGATAGTCGTCAAGATTATGTGACAGGCAAAGCGTTTTTCAAACCGGGAAATCTCAATAGCTGCGCGATCGCGATCAATTCGTAACGAAATCTTTACGAAATTTACGGTTTTTTCCTACGCGTGTCGCTGCCCACCTGCTGCAACAGTGCAATCCTTGGGGTATTTCTAGGTCCATAGCAGTACATAACAAGAACGAAATCCCCTAGCAGGAGAGCAGCATGAAGCAGACGCAATACGTGGCTCGCGAGCCCGATGCGCAAGGTTTTATCGACTACCCCGCCGAAGAACACGCGGTGTGGAACACGCTGATCACTCGTCAACTGAAGGTGATCGAAGGGCGTGCGTGCCAGGAGTACCTGGACGGTATCGAAAAACTCGGTCTGCCCCACGACCGCATTCCTCAACTCGGCGAAATCAACAAGGTCCTCGGTGCAACCACCGGCTGGCAGGTTGCCCGGGTTCCCGCACTGATTCCCTTCCAGACCTTTTTCGAATTGCTGGCCAGCAAGCAGTTTCCGGTGGCGACCTTCATTCGTACCCGCGAAGAACTGGACTACCTGCAAGAGCCGGACATTTTCCACGAGATCTTCGGTCACTGCCCACTGCTGACCAACCCGTGGTTCGCCGAATTCACCCACACCTACGGCAAGCTCGGCCTCAAGGCGACCAAGGAAGAACGCGTGTACCTGGCGCGCCTGTACTGGATGACCATCGAATTCGGCCTGGTCGACACCCCGCAAGGCCAACGCATCTACGGCGGCGGCATTCTGTCTTCTCCGAAAGAGACCGTGTATTGCCTGTCGGACGAGCCTGAGCATCAGGCGTTCGATCCGCTGGAATGCATGCGCACGCCCTACCGCATCGACATCTTGCAGCCACTGTACTTCGCGTTGCCAAATCTCAAGCGTCTGTTCGACCTCGCTCACGAAGACATCATGGGCATGGTCAAGCAAGCGATGCAGATGGGTCTGCACGCACCGAAATTTCCGCCAAAACCAAAAGCCGCGTGATCCGCCGCTTTTAGAATCAAGTGAGCCTGTCAGAATCCATCGCTTTGGATTAGCGTGGTAGCACTGAGGGCCGATTTCCCAACATTCGATTTCAGGAACACATCATGACCGCATTAACTCAAGCCCATTGCGAAGCCTGCCGCGCTGACGCCCCACAAGTCAGCGACGAAGAACTGCCGATCCTGATCAAGCAGATCCCGGACTGGAACATCGAAGTACGTGACAGCATCATGCAGCTGGAAAAGGTCTTCCTGTTCAAGAACTTCAAGCACGCCCTGGCGTTCACCAACGCCGTCGGTGAAATCTCCGAGGCCGAAGGCCACCACCCGGGCCTGCTGACCGAGTGGGGCAAAGTCACCGTGACCTGGTGGAGCCACTCGATCAAGGGCCTGCACCGCAACGACTTCATCATGGCCGCGCGCACTGACGAAGTGGCGAAGGACGCTGAGGGGCGCAAGTAATGCATTTCGACGCCATCGGTCGAGTACCTGGCGACCCGATCCTCGGCCTGATGGAGGCCTACGCGCAGGACCCGAACCCGCGCAAGTTCGATTTGGGCGTGGGTGTCTACAAAGACGCCCAGGGCCTGACGCCGATTCTCCAGTCGGTGAAACTTGCCGAGCAACGCCTGGTGGATCGCCAGTCCACCAAGACCTACATCGGTGGTCATGGCGAGCCGGCGTTCGGCAAAGCGATCAATGAGTTGGTGCTGGGCGCCGACTCGAAGCTGATCAGCGCACAACGCGCCGGCGCCACCCAGACTCCGGGCGGCACCGGGGCGTTGCGCCTGAGCGCGGACTTTATCGCCCAGTGCCTGCCGGGGCGCGGCGTATGGTTGAGCAACCCGACCTGGCCGATCCACGAAACGATTTTTGCGACAGCCAAGGTCAAGGTCAGCCACTACCCGTACGTGGGCAGTGACAACCGGCTCGACGTCGACGGCATGCTGGCGGCACTCAATGAAGCGCCCAAGGGTGACGTGGTGTTGCTGCACGCCTGCTGCCACAACCCGACCGGTTTCGACCTGTCCCAGGATGACTGGCAGAGGGTGCTGGAGGTAGTACGCAAGCGCGAACTGCTGCCACTGATCGACTTCGCGTATCAAGGATTCGGCGATGGCCTGGAACAGGATGCCTGGTCGACCCGGCTGTTCGCCGCCGAGTTGCCGGAACTGCTGATCACCAGTTCCTGCTCGAAGAACTTTGGCCTGTACCGCGATCGCACCGGCGCGCTGATTGTCTGCGCGAAAACCGCCGACAAGCTCACCGACATCCGCAGCCAGCTGGCCAACATCGCCCGCAATCTGTGGTCGACGCCACCGGATCACGGGGCGGCCGTGGTCGCGACCATCCTCGGCGACCCGGAGCTGAAAAACCTCTGGGCCGACGAAGTGGAAGCCATGCGCCAGCGTATCGCCCAACTGCGCAGCGGTCTGGTGGAAGCGCTGGAGCCTCACGGTTTGCGCGAGCGCTTTGCGCACATTGGCGTGCAACGCGGGATGTTCTCCTACACCGGCTTGACGCCTGCGCAAGTGAAGAACCTGCGGGACAACCACAGCGTGTATATGGTCAGCTCGGGCCGGGCCAACGTCGCAGGCATTGATGCCACGCGTCTGGATCTGCTGGCCGAGGCGATTGCCAGCGCCTGCAAGTAACCATCAGGCACTGCAAGCCCCCTGTGGGAGCGAGCCTGCTCGCGATAGCGGTCTATCAGTCAACATCACCGTTGAATGACACTCCGTTATCGCGAGCAGGCTCGCTCCCACATTTGTTTTGTGTCGCTCCTCCAGTCATGTCTAGACAATCCCACCCGTCGAAACAAATGGATATAAAAGTCCGTTTGTCATTTTCAGTGCTGTATCCTTTCCAGGCTTTTTTTAAAGCGCGGATCTACCAGATCTGTCAACAGACTTAGCGAGGAGCGCAACCATGCACGAGATTCCTAATCTCCCCTTCCCAAGCCTGCACGAACCTGAGCAGACGACCACGCAGCAAGCCGGAGCCCAACAGCCCGAGCCGAAAGAAGCCACTGGCAGCCGCCAGGCTGACAGCGAAGACTGAAACACCCGCCGTACAGACCGTGTGGAAAGCGCTAACATGCGCTTTCCACACTGCCTGAAAGAGCCTTTACCCATGACCGATGAATTCAGCGAAGCGCAGGCCAGCGTCCTGATCGGCACCGCCGAGAAAATGATCGAGATCTGGAATCGCCTCTCCCCCGAAAAACAAGCCGCCTTGCTCGCCCGCTTCGGCACCCAGGAAAATGCGCTGGCCGCCCTGGTCACCACGCAACTGGTCGCTCCCGCCAAACCTGAATGACGCCGCCCGGCAAATAGTTTTACTTTTTCACAACCTACGACCGTCCACACCGCTATCATAAGCAGCCTATCTATCCCGCTTTACCGTGGACCTTTACCCATGCCTGAAAACCAGCGCCCCCTGGCGGTCACGCTGCAAGTTGTTTCCATCGTCCTTTTCACCTTCATCGGCTACCTGAACATCGGCATCCCCCTGGCCGTATTGCCCGGTTACGTCCACAGCGACCTGGGCTTCGGCGCGGTGATCGCAGGCCTGGTGATCAGCGTGCAATACCTGGCCACTCTGCTCAGCCGCCCCTATGCCGGGAAAATCATCGACAACAAGGGCAGCAAGCTGGCTGTGATGTATGGCCTGGCCGGTTGCGGCTTGAGCGGTGTGTTCATGCTGATCTCGGCCTGGACCCAAAGCCTGCCGACCTTGAGCCTGATCAGCCTGTTGATCGGCCGGCTGGTGCTCGGCAGCGCGGAAAGCCTGGTGGGCTCGGGCTCGATTGGCTGGGGCATCGGCCGGGTCGGCGCGGCGAACACGGCCAAAGTCATCTCGTGGAACGGTATCGCCAGCTACGGCGCGTTGGCGGTCGGCGCGCCCTTGGGCGTGTTGCTCGTCCATCAACTGGGCTTGTGGAGCATGGGGGTGAGTATTGTGTTGCTGGCGATCCTCGGCTTGCTGCTGGCCTGGCCGAAAACCGCCGCGCCGATCGTTGCCGGTGAGCGTCTGCCGTTCATGCATGTACTCGGGCGGGTGTTCCCCCACGGCTGTGGCCTGGCCCTGGGCTCCATCGGCTTCGGCACCATCGCCACCTTCATCACTCTGTACTACGCCACGCGACACTGGGACAACGCCGTGCTGTGCCTGAGCCTGTTCGGTGCCAGTTTCATCGGCGCGCGTTTGCTGTTCGGCAACCTGATCAACCGCCTCGGCGGCTTTCGTGTCGCCATTGCCTGCCTGTCGGTGGAAACCCTGGGATTGCTGTTGCTGTGGCTGGCACCGGATGCCCATTGGGCTCTGGCGGGTGCGGCGCTGAGCGGCTTCGGCTTTTCGCTGGTGTTTCCGGCACTGGGGGTTGAGGCGGTCAACCTGGTGCCGGCGTCCAGCCGTGGCGCAGCCGTCGGCGCCTATTCGTTGTTCATCGACTTGTCGCTGGGGATCACCGGGCCGCTGGCCGGGGCGATTGCGGCCGGGTTCGGTTTCGCTTCGATCTTCCTGTTTGCTGCCTTCGCTGCCTTGAGCGGATTGATGCTGAGCCTTTACCTGTACCGGCAGGCACCAAAGCAACGCGAAGCGCGGGACACTCCTTAGAAATCGACCTTGCCGCGCCCGGCCTTGATGTTGCCGCGCTTGGATTTGGACTCGAGGCGACGGGTCTTCGAGCCGAGGGTCGGCTTGGTCGGACGGCGCTTCTTCTCGACCTTGGTGGCACTGAGGATCAACTCGGTCAGCCGCAACAGCGCATCGGCACGGTTCTGCTCCTGGGTCCGGTACTGCTGGGCCTTGATGATCAACACACCGTCGCTGGTGATGCGGCTGTCGCGCAGTGCCAGCAGCCGCTCCTTGTAGAACTCGGGCAAGGACGACGCCGGAATGTCGAAGCGCAGGTGCACGGCACTGGAGACCTTGTTGACGTTCTGCCCACCGGCGCCCTGGGCGCGAATGGCCGTCAACTCGATCTCGGCATCCGGCAGATGCACGTTGTTGGAAATGACCAGCATGGAAAAGCGTCCGTATTCGAGGGTGTTCAGGATACCGCGAATGACGTTCGCAATAGCGGTCATCATGGCGAATCGCTAACATCGGGCCTCGCTGCCAGTCAAATTCATTTACAAATATTGCTCTTAGCCTAGTGAAGAAACGTTGAACTGTTTCGAATAGCCATACTAATCTAGTGGCTCACATCAGCAGGACATGATGATCAATGAACTTTGAAAACATTCGATACTATATCTCAGTGACGTTTTTAGTTTTAGGCTGCTCTGGACTACCAGCTGGAATTATTGTATTCGGAATAAGAAAAATAATTCACATAGATGAAAACCACCTAGACGCCACCTACCTGACAACATATATAATCCTCGTCATTCTTGGTTTGATAATCTATGTCCCAAGAATGCGTGGCGTAATATAAGCGAAACTCACACCCTATCACACCACTTCACTACACACATAAGAAACCTACTCTGAAAGTATCGAATCTATCGTAAAAGCATCAACCATCACTTCAAAAGACAAAGCCAATCTCCCCATTTGATGATAAGCTCGCTCGTAATTAATTGGATCACGCCTGAACAACTCCACCGAACCGGGCTTTGACACCGACCTAAACACCCCAACTACAGAAAGAAACAAGTCCGTTGAGTAGTAAACCATGTCCCCCCGTTCTTCATCCAACATATCCCTATAAAAATATCTAACAGGCCCAACCGTGCCTGGAGCATTCGGCCCGCGATAAATATTCCCCAAACCTTCGTAGATATTATTAATTCCATGCCCAACCATGAGTCCGCCCGGTATCGAACCAAACCCTGTCGAGCCTACGACAATCGCGCCCCCTGTCCTCACCTGCATCACCCCTGCCACAACCCCAACACCATTTTGTAGATAGAAACGCGCCTTCGCCGATAAGTCCTCATATTCAGCTGTTATTTCCTGCACCGCTCGCCACGCACTAATAGCCCCTTCATCAACCGCCTGAATTATTTCATCAACATAGGCAGAGACAATCGAGCCAAATCGAAGTCGCGCAAAGCCATCAGGAATATGCGACATGCCTATGCTGCAACCAACTGCAACCAGATCGGAAGCCGATCTGGTTACATCATGAATATCGCAAGAGTCCTCATTCACCTTCATTCCCCCAGGAACTATAGGCACTGGTAGCCCCTGGAACATGCGCCCAGGAAATGTCCCTATAACGAATGGACACTAGCTCTTGCGGCTCAGCGTCATTCATGCGAATCGCGTGGGGAACCTGCAAGCTGATATGAGCGATACGCGCACCTGACAGATGGATTGAATAGTATCGTTCCTGGCCGCCAACCGAAGAGGTTCGATAAAAATTGATCTTGCAATCAACTTCTTCACCCTCATGCAGCGCACTTGCCAGCAATGGTGATGACTTGTCGATACCTTTGGTTATCATGATCGGCATGTGCTTGCCACGCCCACCTGCCACGCTACCGTCATTGCCCGTGAGCATGTCGTGCGAATAAGCCAGCACCATGATTTCATCCTGGTGACCGATCTGGCATTTGTTGCCGATAGAATCAAGACCGGAGCAACCGGCAGAAATCAAACCTTGACGCTTTCCGGTAATGCTCATGTAGCTGTGACTGGCCATACGCCCCCCTCCTTTGTGTTCGGAGAGGCAGACTAAGACAAAAAGTAAAACATCGGTTGTAGGCTGTTTCTGAGTTTCCTGTATGAATCCAGAAAGAATCAACCCGGCACATGGCCGGGTTGATCGTTGAAACCAGACTCGCTTACTTCACAGCAGGGGCAGCGCTATTCAACACGCGTTGAGCACTGCGCTTGTTCTTGATGCCGTAGCAGACCCACATGAACACGAGCCACACCGGAATCGCGTACACCGATGTCTGGATCCCCGGAATCAACAGCATCACGCCAAGGATGAACAACACGAACGCCAGGCAGATGTAGTTGCCGTACGGGTACCAAAAGGCCTTGAACAGCGGCGTCTGTTTGGTCTTGTTCATGTGCTGGCGGAACTTGAAGTGCGAGTAGCTGATCATCGCCCAGTTGATCACCAGGGTGGCCACCACCAGCGACATCAGCAGTTCCAGCGCGCTGTGCGGAATCAGGTAGTTCAGCAGTACCGCGATCAGGGTCACGGCGGCCGAGGCCAGGATCGAACGCACCGGCACGCCACGCTTGTCGATCTTCGCCAGGCCCTTCGGCGCGTCGCCCTGCTCGGCCATGCCCAACAGCATGCGGCTGTTGCAGTAGGTGCCGCTGTTGTACACCGACAATGCCGCGGTCAGGACCACGAAGTTGAGGATGTGCGCGGCGGTATTGCTGCCCAGCATCGAGAACACTTGCACGAACGGGCTGCCGCTATAGGAATCACCCGAGGCGTTCAGGGTGGTCAGCAAGCTGTCCCATGGCGTCAACGACAGCAGGATGACCAGGGCGCCGATGTAGAAAATCAGGATCCGGTAGATCACCTGGTTGATGGCTTTCGGGATCACGGTTTTCGGCTTGTCGGCTTCGGCTGCGGTGAAACCGAGCATTTCCAGACCACCGAAGGAAAACATGATGAAAGCCATGGCCATCACCAGGCCGCTGACGCCGTTCGGGAAGAAGCCACCGTGGGACCACAGGTTGCTGACCGCTGCTTGCGGGCCGCCATTGCCGCTGACCAGCAGGTAGCTGCCCAGAGCAATCATGCCGACGATTGCCACGACCTTGATGATTGCGAACCAGAACTCGGCCTCGCCGAACACTTTGACGTTGGCCAGGTTGATCGCGTTGATCAGCACAAAGAAAGCAGCTGCGGAGACCCAGGTCGGGATGTCCGGCGCCCAGTAGTGGATGTATTTGCCGACCGCAGTCAGCTCGGACATGCCCACCAGAATGTACAGAATCCAGCAGTTCCAGCCCGACAGGAAGCCGGCAAAGCCGCCCCAATACTTGTGCGCGAAGTGGCTGAAGGAGCCGGCCACCGGATCTTCGACGATCATTTCGCCCAGTTGGCGCATGATCATGAAGGCAATGAAGCCGCAGATGGCGTAGCCGAGGATCATCGACGGGCCGGCGGATTTCAGTACCCCGGCCGAGCCGAGGAACAAGCCGGTACCGATCGCGCCACCGAGGGCGATCAATTGAATGTGGCGATTTTTCAGGCCGCGTTTCAGCTCGCCTGATTGCGGGTTTTGTCCACTCATGAAAAGGGTCTCACGCAAGGTTTGATGATGTTCAGTAGACGTTGCTGCTCAAGAAAGGCGTTAAGCGGCACCGATCAAACCCCAGCGCAGGCACCGGGAGTTCAGCGTATTTACAACGGTCATGCGTCACCTGTTTGTTTTTATCTGTGACGAAATCGAACCCGACACGCTCGTGACGCGACGGAGTGAACAAGGCGGATAGCCTTGAGGTTTGCGCAGATGCGCAGGAGGTCACAGGTAAAACGCGGCGCATTGTACACCCGTAACCCCCTGCTGCCAGACCCGCTGGACAAGCGTGTCTATGGCCGGGATTGCCTGTATCCGCCCCGAGAGGCTCGGGCGGCTGCAAAAATTGGGTCAGATCCTTGCGGATCATCGACGGGAAAGGCAGGTAAACCGCCCCTCGCAGAGAGATGGATATGGAATACGGCGTTCATTGCGCCTCCTTTTTGTTATGCACCTGCACGACAGGCATGGCGCGCATAACACCCTGCATGGAGTGTTGAAACAAGCGGGCTAGAGGGTTTGAATGAGGAAGGAAGGCGATGATGCGTAAGCGTTTTCTTACGGCATCCAGGAAGTGGCGAATCCACGGGGTTAATCGGTGGATTTTGTCAGGTTTTCTTTACAGGGCGTAACATCGGTTTTCCATTCGGGAGAGTGTGGTGTTGCCGCTGACGTCTTCGCGGGCAAGCCCGCTCCCACAATGGATCGCATTTCGACCAAACAACTCCGTCCCCTGTGGGAGCGGGCTTGCCCGCGAAGAGGCCCTTGAAAACACCTCATCGCTAAAGCCAGACCAAAAAAAACGCCAACCCGAAGGTTGGCGTTTTTTACTTGTCGCTTGCAGCTCGAAGCTTACAACTGCCTCACTCCGGCTTACGACGACCAAAGCCAGGACGCTGACCGGAACCTGCCGGTGCGCCACGGCGCTTGCCCGACGGCGCATCACCGTCGACCAGTTTGATCCCCGGACGCTTCGGTGCAGGCTTGGCCGGGCGCTTGGTGTCGGCCGGACGATCGGCTACCGGCGTACCACGACCTTCGCCACGCTCAGTACGGCCGTTGGCCGGACGTGGCGTGCGTGGACCGCGTTCGCCGTCCTGACGGGCAGCAGGCTTGCGGCCTGGACGCTCGCCTTCGATCTGCGGCTCGCGGCTGGCACGAGGTGCGGCAGGTGCGGCGGCTGCGCCAGTGGCCGGACGCAGGGTACGCACACGCTCGGTCTTGGCCATCGGACGCGACGATTTGCGCTGCATCCGGTCAAGCTTGTCCTTGCTCTTGGCGTTCATCTGCGGCATCGCGACCGGCGTCAGGCCGACCTCGGCACTCAGAATGTCGACTTCGTACTGGCTCATTTCGCGCCAGCGGCCCATCGGCAGGTCAGAGTTGAGGAATACCGGACCGAAACGCACGCGCTTCAGACGGCTGACCACCAGGCCCTGGGATTCCCACAGGCGACGAACTTCGCGGTTACGACCTTCCATCACCACGCAGTGGTACCAGTGGTTGAAACCTTCACCGCCTGGCGCCTGCTTGATGTCGGTGAACTTGGCCGGGCCATCTTCAAGGACAACGCCAGCCTTCAGACGCTCGATCATCTCGTCATCGACTTCGCCACGCACACGTACCGCGTATTCACGGTCCATTTCGTAGGAAGGGTGCATCAGGCGGTTGGCCAGCTCACCATCGGTGGTGAACATCAGCAGACCGGTGGTGTTGATGTCCAGGCGACCGATGTTGATCCAGCGACCCTCTTTAGGGCGCGGCATCTTGTCGAACACGGTCGGACGGCCTTCCGGGTCGACACGGGTGCAGATCTCGCCGTCGGGCTTGTTGTACATGATCACGCGGCGCACCGACTCGGCGGCTTCTTCGCGCTTGATCACCTTGCCATCAATGGTGATGGCGTCGTGCATGTCGACGCGCTGGCCAAGTGTGGCGTCTTTGCCGTTGACCTTGATGCGGCCGTGGCTGATCCAGGCTTCCACGTCACGGCGCGAGCCAACGCCGATACGGGCGAGGACTTTCTGCAGTTTTTCGCCTGCTGGGCCGATTGGCTGGTCGTCTTGCTGGTCTTTGATACTCATCTGGGCACCTCCCGGTGTGGTCTGAAAACTGGGTACTTGGGCGAAGGGATCGCCGAAGGGTCGCGAATCATACGCGCATGAGGGCGTTTGCGCATCAGAGACTAGCTGATCAAGGCAAGGTTATTTGTTTTTCCGCTGACCGGTGGTCCGCACCTTTCTGGCATCAGTCTTCGAACTCGCGGCGTTCGGCTTCGATGGCTTCGGCCAGGGCGCGGGCTTCAGCTTCTTCGTCCGACAGTTCCGGCTCGGGGTTCGGTTGTTCGAGGGCGGCTACAGCGGCCAGCAGTTTTTCCCGGGCTTCGGCAACACCGAGGATGTCGTCTTCTTGCTCCGGTTCAATGCCAGGCTCAGGCTCGCCTTCCGGTTCAGGCTCGGGCTGTGCCGCTTCGACTTCTGGCTCGATAACCGACTGTTCCGAATCAAACTCAGGCGACGCCCCATCACGCAACAAGTCGTCGAAATCGGTCTTGATCCCCTCCTCCATGCTGTCCAGCTCCAGCAACAGCGTGTGGAAACTGGTTTCTTCTTTCGGCTCTTCCGGCTCGGCGCTGGCGTCGGCCAACGCTTGCAGCCCGGCGGGTACGGGGGCGTCGTCGAAGTCGAGCACCGGATCCGGTTCCAGCTCGCGCAGTTCCGCCAGCGGCGGCAGGTCGTCGAGGTTCTTCAGGTTGAAGTGATCGAGGAACGCCTTGGTGGTGGCGAACATCGCCGGTTTGCCGGGCACGTCACGGTAACCGACGATGCGGATCCACTCGCGCTCCATCAAGGTCTTGACGATGTTGCTGTTGACCGCCACGCCCCGCACGTCTTCGATTTCGCCGCGGGTGATCGGCTGGCGATAGGCAATCAGTGCCATGGTTTCCAACATGGCCCGGGAGTAACGCTGCGGGCGCTCTTCCCACAGACGCCCGACCCACGGCGCAAATTTCTCGCGAATTTGCAGGCGATACCCCGAGGCCACTTCCTTGAGTTCAAACGCGCGGCCATCGCAAGACTTGGCGAGAATCGTCAGGGCCTTCTTGAAGACCGGCGGTTCCGGGCGCTCGCCTTCCTCGAAGAGTTCGAACAGGCTTTCCAGGGATTGCGGTTTTCCCGAGGCCAACAGAAAGGCTTCAAGCAAGGGTGCCAGATCACGGGGTTCAGTCAGGTTCATGTTTCGACTCGTTATTCGGCTCGGGCTCGCACGTGGATCGCGGCAAATGGCTCATTCTGCACCAGCTCGACCAGGGATTCCTTGACCAGCTCGAGGATCGCCATAAAGGTGACCACCACCCCCAGGCGCCCTTCTTCAGCGGTGAACAGCTCGACAAACGGCACGAAACCGCCGCCCTTGAGCCGCTCCAGCACATCGCTCATGCGTTCGCGTGTCGACAGCGCCTCGCGGCTGACCTGATGGCTTTCGAACATGTCGCCACGGCGCAACACCTCGGCCATGGACAACAGCAGCTCTGACAAGCGCACATCCGGCAACAGCTTGCGCGCCCGAGCTTCCGGGGCGTCAAGCTTGGGCACCACCACATCACGGCCAACGCGACTCAGGCCATCGATGCCTTCGGCGGCAGCCTTGAAACGCTCGTACTCCTGCAAGCGGCGGATCAGTTCGGCGCGCGGGTCTTCCTCTTCGTCTTCGACGGTTTCGGCCCGTGGCAGCAGCATCCGCGACTTGATCTCGGCCAGCATCGCGGCCATCACCAGGTACTCGGCGGCCAGCTCCAGGCGCACCGACTGCATCAACTCGACGTAGCCCATGTACTGGCGCGTGATTTCCGCCACCGGGATGTCGAGGATGTTGATGTTCTGTTTGCGGATCAGGTACAGCAGCAGGTCGAGCGGGCCTTCGAACGCCTCGAGAAAGACCTCGAGGGCATCCGGCGGGATGTACAGGTCCAGCGGCATTTCCATGACCGCCTGGCCATAGACCATGGCGAAGGGCAGCTCCTGCTGGGCTCCGGCCTGACTGTCGACGGGTTCTACTGCGGACATCTAGGCCTCGACCATGAACGGCGCAGGGTCGCCGCAACCAACGCGAATGACTTCCGGCTCGCCGTCGGCGAGGTTGATCACGGTGGACGCCTTGATCCCGCCGAAACCGCCGTCGATGATCAGATCGACCTGGTGTTCGAGCAACTGGCGCATTTCGTGCGGGTCGCTCAAAGGATCTTCATCGCCTGGCATGATCAGGGTCACGCTCATCAGCGGCTCACCCAGCTGTTCCAGCAGTGCCAGGGCAATCGGATGACTCGGCACGCGCAGGCCGATGGTGCGTTTTTTCGGGTGCAGCAACAGCCGTGGCACTTCGCGGGTGGCGTTGAGAATGAAGGTATACGGTCCCGGCAGATGGGCCTTGAGAATACGGAACGTGCCGGTGTCGATCTTGGCGAACAGGCCCAGTTGCGACAGGTCGCTGCAGATCAGCGCGAAGTTGTGCTTTTCATCCAGCTGTCGCAGGCGCCGAACGCGCTCCACGGCCACTTTGTCGCCGATCTGGCAACCTATGGCGTAGGAAGAGTCCGTGGGATAAATCACCACCCCGCCCTTGCGGATGATTTCGACTGCCTGTTTGATCAGGCGCGCTTGCGGGTTTTCCGGATGAATCTGGAAAAATTGACTCACATTCTCTACCTGTTCAGACGGCGGCAATAACTGGGTCATGTTTGAATCGACACCATAGCGGCGGCAGATCCTCCGGGAGTGGCCGGTATTCACCGATCTCCGACCAGCCTCCAGGGCCATGAAAATCACTGCCGGCGCTGACCAGCAGACCGAACTCGCGGGCCAGAATGGCCAGGCTGCCCACTTGCTCGGCAGGCTGGTAACCATTGACCACTTCGATGGCGTGGCCCCCTGCTTGAATATAGTCGGCAATCAGACGACGTCGCTTGCTGCGCGTGAATTCATAGTGCCATGGGTGTGCCAAGCTGACCCAGGCCTTGGCTGCGCGCAGGGTTTCGACGGTTTCTTCCAGGGTCGGCCAGTGTTGCTTGACGTCGCCCAGCTTGCCGGCGCCCAGCCATTTGCGGAACGCCTCGGCGCGATCCTTGACGAAACCTTCACGCACCATCCAGTCGGCGAAATGCGGGCGGGCCGGCGCGTTACCGCTGTCGCCCAGCTCCTGCTGGATCTCCCGAGCGCCATCCAGCGCCCCCGGCATGCCTTTGAGCGCCAGTTTGCGGCTGATTTCCTCGGAGCGTAGCCAGCGGCCATCATGCAATCTGGCGATGGCCTCGACCAACGGCGCGGCGTTCACGTCAAAACCGTAGCCCAGGACATGAATGGTTGCGCCGCCCCAGGTGCAGGACAATTCGACGCCATTGACCAGTTGCATCCCCAGCGCGGTGGCCGCGTGCCGGGCCTCGTCGAGGCCCTCAAGGGTGTCGTGATCGGTCAAGGCCAGGACTCGCACGCCTTTCTCGAACGCTCGCGCGACCAGAACCGCAGGCGCCAGGGCGCCATCGGAGGCCGTGCTATGGCAGTGCAAATCAACATTCACAGGGCTTTGTAACCTCAAATCAGCTGGCGCTATCGCGCGCCCATATGTTTGTTATTATGCCGCCACATCCTGCTTCTGGCTGCCACTGTGAAACAATTCATCGATTTCATCCCGCTCCTGCTGTTTTTCATCGTCTTCAAAATCGATCCACGGGTCGTCGACATCGCCGGCCATGAGGTCACTGTAGGCGGTATTTACAGCGCCACCGCGATGCTGATCGTCAGTTCCCTGGTGGTCTACGGCACACTGTTCATCAAACAGCGCAAGCTGGAGAAGAGCCAGTGGCTGACCCTGATCGCCTGCCTGGTCTTCGGCAGCCTGACCCTGGCGTTCCACAGCGAGACGTTCCTGAAGTGGAAAGCCCCGGTGGTCAACTGGCTGTTCGCCCTGGCATTCATCGGTAGCCACTTCGTCGGTGACAGCCTGCTGATCAAACGCATCATGGGCCACGCGCTGACCCTGCCGGAGCCGGTCTGGACGCGCCTGAACATCGCCTGGATCGTCTTCTTCCTGTTTTGCGGTGCCGCCAACCTGTTTGTCGCGTTCACCTTCCAGAGCTACTGGGTCGACTTCAAGGTCTTCGGCAGCTTGGGCATGACTTTGCTGTTCCTGGTCGGCCAGGGCATCTACCTGTCCCGCCATCTGCACGATGCCGACACCACAACGCCAAAAACCGAGGACTGACATGCTTTACGCAATCATTGCCACAGACGTCGCCAACTCCCTGGAAGCCCGCCTGGCCGCACGGCCTGCACACCTCGAGCGCCTGCAAGTGCTCAAGGGCGAAGGTCGCATCGTATTGGCCGGCCCACACCCGGCGATCGACAGCAATGATCCGGGCGCGGCGGGTTTCACCGGCAGCCTGATCGTTGCCGAATTTGATTCCCTGAGCGCCGCCCAGGCCTGGGCCGACGCCGATCCGTACATCGCCGCGGGCGTCTACGCCAACGTTCTGGTCAAGCCGTTCAAGCAAGTCCTTCCGTAACTTTCTTCTTTCAACTGCCCCCACGCGGTGAACCTTGTCGGTTCATCGCGTTCTCAATCGCTCATTATTCTCGTTTGCCGGCCGACAACTTGCCCAATACTCGTATTGGAATCAGGAGTCGAGATGCGCAAGGGTCCGTTGTGTCTGATGTTGGTCACGTTGTCGATCGGGGCGCCCGCCCACGGT
Source organism: Pseudomonas sp. GL-B-12 (assembly GCF_019955895.1). Lineage (NCBI taxonomy): Bacteria > Pseudomonadati > Pseudomonadota > Gammaproteobacteria > Pseudomonadales > Pseudomonadaceae > Pseudomonas > Pseudomonas sp. GL-B-12. The sequence continues at coordinate 26,586 of NZ_JAHBCX010000027.1, read as the reverse complement.
GAAGAACAAGTCGAGGGTGGCAATTCGACGCCGCTTTCCTTGAGCGCCGGCAGCCAGATCACCGAGCTGCAACAACGCTTGAAAGAAAGCGAACGGCAACGGGAAGATCTGAACAAACAATTGCAAACTGCCGATGGCGAACGCGCAAGCCCGCTGCTGGCCCGGTTGCGCCAGGAGAACCAGCGTTTGAAGCTGCAACTCAAGGAAGCCCAGGCCAGCAGTCCGCTGCCGCGCCTGCTGACCGACCAGCAACAATGGTTCGTCATTGGCGCCGGGGTAGCGCTATTGGCTCTGCTCTGCGGTATCTTCGCCAGTGGAGCAAGTCGAAAACGTCGACAATGGCTAAATTGAGTGAGTCATGAGCGAGCTGTTACTTATTGATGATGACCAGGAGCTGTGCGAGCTCCTGAGCAGTTGGCTGAGCCAGGAAGGGTTTCAGGTACGTGCCTGTCACGACGGCCAGAGCGCACGCCGCGCGCTGGCCGAAACCGCCCCGGCGGCCGTGGTGCTGGATGTGATGTTGCCCGATGGCAGCGGCCTGGAACTGCTCAAGCAGTTGCGCAGCGATCACCCGGATTTGCCGGTACTGATGCTCTCGGCCCGGGGCGAGCCCCTGGATCGTATCCTCGGCCTGGAACTCGGCGCCGACGATTACCTGGCCAAACCCTGCGATCCACGGGAACTGACCGCCCGCCTGCGCGCAGTCCTGCGTCGTAGCCACCCGGCAGCGGTGTCCAGCCAGATCGAACTGGGCGACCTGTGTTTCAGCCCGGTGCGCGGCGTGGTCAGCATCGACGAACAGGAATTCACCCTCACCGTCTCCGAAAGCCGCCTGCTGGAAGCCTTGCTCAAGCAGCCCGGCGAGCCCCTGGACAAACAGGAACTGGCGCAGATCGCCCTCGGCCGCAAGCTGACCCTGTACGATCGCAGCCTGGACATGCACGTCAGCAACCTGCGCAAGAAGATCGGCCCACACCCCGATGGCCGACCGCGCATCGTCGCCCTGCGCAGCCGCGGTTACTACTACAGCCTGTAAGTTTTGTCAGGTCGGCGGGAAATCGTCTTTACCCAAGCTTTACCCTCCGCTGACCGCCGCTGACCTTGATCTGCGTAATCTGTACTCATCCGGAACGTACCGGGAACGAGACAAGGAGATACACCATGCGCAAGACTCTTATCGCTCTGATGTTCGCTGCTGCCCTGCCGACCGTTGCCATGGCCATGCCTGAAGGCACCGGCGCCATGGATGGGCCGATGGACGGTTCGCGCCACGGCGGTCAGATGCACGGCATGCACGGCAAAGGCCCGTACAGTGAACTGGACCTGAGCCGCGAACAGCGCGAGCAGATCCGCAAGATCATGGGCGAGCAGATGCACGAGCGTAAGCAACTGGTCGAAAAGTACCTGGAGAAACTCTCGCCAGCTGACCAGAAAGCCATGAAAGACGAGATGGCCGCCAACCACAAGAAGGCTGAAGCGGACGTGCGCGCCTTGCTGAAACCGGATCAACAGAAGAAGTTCGACGAGATCCAGAAAAAACAGGCTGAACGTCGCGCCGAGTGGGCTGAATTCAAGGCCTGGAAAGCGCAGCAACCGCAAAAAGCGCAATAATGCGCTAACTCCGGACCCAACGGTTTTTCACCGCTGGGTCTGGCACCACCCGATTTAATGTGGGAGCGGGCTTGCTCCGGGCGGCGCTCCGACGAAGGCGGAGTATCAGTCACCATTTTCTTGGCTGACAAATCGCTTTCGCGAGCAAGCCCGCTCCCACATGGATTTGTGATCGTTTGAGGATTTCCTGTGCGTTCATTGTTCTGGCGTATCCTGGCCAGCTTCTGGCTGGCCATCGCTTTGGTTGCAGGGCTTTCCATCCTGCTCGGGCACATGCTCAACCAGGACGCCTGGATTCTCAGCCGCCACCCGGGCCTCAACACACTGGCCGAACAGTGGACGCAAACCTACGAAAGTCAGGGCGAAGACGCCGCCCAGGACATTCTCCAGCAACGTAAACGCCAGTATCACATCGACGTTCAGGTGCTCAACGAAAGCGGCGACCCTGTCGTGCGCGGCACCTTCCCCAAACGAGCGGCGGCCTTTGAGGCGCGCCAGAACAACGAGGACCGGCGCCTGCCATGGCGGCGTCTGACCGATGAGTTCACCAGCGAAAAAACCGGTGACACCTTCCTGTTCATCTACCGCATTCCACACCCGGAACTGGACGCCTGGCACCGCGAGAGCCTGCTCTGGCCGCTCAGTGCGCTGGGGATCGCCCTGGTGGTGCTGACCCTGTTCAGCCTGCTGGTGACCTTTTCCATCACTCGCCCGCTCAGCCGTCTGCGCGGAGCGGTGCATGACCTGGGACAAACCACGTATCAACAGAACAGCCTGGTCAAGCTGGCCAACCGTCGTGACGAGTTCGGCGTCCTGGCCAACGATTTCAACCGCATGGGCGCGCGCCTGCAAAGCCTGATTGGCAGTCAGCGACAACTGCTGCGGGATGTGTCCCACGAACTGCGCTCGCCCCTCGCCCGCCTGCGTATCGCGCTGGCGCTGGCCGAACGGGCCACCTCGCAGGAACGGGAACAGCTGTGGCCGCGCTTGACCCGTGAGTGCGACCGACTGGAAGCGCTGATCAGCGAAATCCTGGTACTGGCGCGGGTCGACTCCGATAACGCCAGTGCCGAAGAGGTGGACCTGAACGCCTTGCTCAACACCCTGCAAAAGGATGCGCAACTCGGTTCACCCGAGCAACTGGTCCACCTCGAAGCCGAGTCGCAACTGAATCTGAAGGGCTGGCCGACCATGATCGAACGGGCCGTGGACAATTTGCTGCGCAACGCCCAGCGCTTCAATCCGGTGGGTGGCCTGCCGATCGAAATGCAGGCGCTGCGTCAGGGTGAGCGGATCGTCGTGACCGTGCGCGATCACGGGCCGGGTGTCAGTGCCGAATATTTGAACCAGCTCGGTGAGCCGTTCTATCGGGCGCCGGGGCAGACAGCGGCCGGACATGGCCTGGGGCTGGCCATCGCCCGGCGCGCGGCGGAGCGCCATGGCGGCAGCCTGGTGCTGGCCAATCACCCGGAAGGCGGGTTTATTGCCAGCCTGGAATTGCCGTTGGTGCCCGGGGCTGTAGTACAGCCCTGATCCATTGTGGGAGCGAGCTTGCTCGCGAAAGCGGTTTGGCTGTCACTACGATGTTGAATGTGCCGACGCCTTCGCGAGCAAGCCCGCTCCCACACTGGATGTGTGGTGTCAGGCTTTACCGGGCCAGGCGCTGACGAATTCGGTCAGGTCGACTTTCTCGGCCACACGCGGTTCTTTCTGCGGCGTACCCAGATACAGGAAAGCAATCACCTCCTCCCCCTCCGCCAGGCCCAACCCCTTGGCCACATGGGGCGAATAAGCCAGGTCACCGGTACGCCACACCGCGCCAATGCCCTGCGCATAGGCCGCGAGCAAAATCCCGTGGGCCGCGCAGCCCGCCGCAAGTAACTGCTCGGACTTCGGATACTTGACGTGATCCTGCACGCGAGCGATCACCACCACCACCAACGGTGCCCGCAGCGGACCATTGCGCGCCTTGTCGATGGCCGCTTCACTGACTTCGCTGTCCGAAAGCTTCGCTGCTTCGGCCAGCAACTCGCCCATTTGCTCGCGCGCCGCACCTTCCACCGTCAAGAAACGCCAAGGCTGCAAGTGACCGTGATCCGGGGCGCGCATGGCGGCGCCGAACAGCACCTCGCGCTGTTCGGCAGTGGGTGCAGGGTCAATCAGTCGTGGAACGGAAACACGGTTGAGCAAAGCGTCGAGAGCCTGCATCGGCCACCTCCTGAAAAATTTGTGCGGCTATTCTAGCGGTAACTGCCGCAGCAGTGCCGGTTTACATGCCCTGCCTCGCAGGTAGAATGGCGCCCTTTCCACTATCAGCCGAGCGGACCTCATGGCGTTGCCGACCTTACGGATCATTGGTTTCATCATCGGCATCTTCCTGATAACGCTGGCGATCTCCATGGTCGTGCCCATGGCCACGCTGGTCATTTTCGACCGTACCAGCGATCTGCCGTCGTTCCTCTGGGCCAGCATGATCACCTTTGTCGCCGGTTTGGCGCTGGTGATTCCGGGGCGCCCCGAACACATTCACCTGCGCCCCCGGGACATGTACCTGCTGACCGTCAGTAGTTGGCTGGTGGTGTGCATCTTCGCCGCGCTGCCGTTCCTGCTGACCCAGCACATCAGCTACACCGACTCATTCTTCGAAAGCATGTCCGGCATCACCGCCACCGGCTCGACCGTACTCAGCGGCCTGGACACAATGTCCCCCGGCATCCTGATGTGGCGCTCGTTGCTGCACTGGCTCGGCGGCATCGGCTTCATCGGCATGGCGGTGGCGATTCTGCCGCTGCTGCGTATTGGTGGCATGCGGTTGTTCCAGACCGAGTCGTCGGACCGCTCGGAAAAAGTCATGCCCCGCTCGCACATGGTGGCGCGGCTGATCGTGGCGGCCTACGTCGGCATTACCATTGTCGGCAGCCTGGCGTTCTGGTGGGCCGGGATGAGCCTGTTCGACGCCATCAACCATGCGATGTCGGCGATTTCCACCGGCGGCTTCTCCACCTCCGACCAGTCTTTGGCCAAGTGGCCGGAGCCTGCGGTGCATTGGGTCGCGATCGTCATCATGATTCTCGGTGCCCTGCCGTTCACCCTGTATGTCGCCATGTTGCGTGGTAACCGTCGGGCGCTGATCAAGGATGAACAGGTTCAAGGCCTGCTCGGCATGCTGCTGGTGACCTGGCTGGTACTCGGCACCTGGTATTGGTGGACTACCCAACTGCATTGGCTGGAGGCGTTGCGGCATGTGGCGCTGAACGTGACGTCGGTAGTGACCACCACTGGTTTTGCACTGGGGGACTACAGCCTGTGGGGCAATTTCTCGCTGATGCTGTTCTTCTATCTGGGGTTTGTCGGCGGTTGCTCCGGCTCGACCGCGGGCGGTATCAAGATTTTCCGCTTTCAGGTGGCCTATATCCTGCTCAAGGCCAACCTTAACCAGCTGATTCACCCGCGCGCGGTGATCAAGCAGAAGTACAACGGTCACCGCCTCGACGAAGAAATCGTGCGTTCGATCCTGACCTTTTCGTTCTTCTTTGCGATCACCATCTGCGTGATTGCGCTGCTGCTGTCGCTGCTCGGCGTGGACTGGATGACCGCCCTCACCGGCGCGGCCAGTACCGTGTCCGGTGTCGGCCCGGGGCTCGGCGAAACCATCGGCCCGGCGGGCAACTTCGCCACCCTGCCGGATGCCGCCAAGTGGATTCTCTCGTTCGGCATGCTGCTGGGCCGGCTGGAGATCATTACGGTGTTTGTGCTTTGTATTCCGGCATTTTGGCGTCATTGACCGCGTCAGGTGTTTGCATCAGCCGCATCCGGTACTCGCCGGGTGTGGCATCGAACCAGCGGCGGAAAGCACGGAAGAAGTTGCTCGGATCGGCAAACCCCAGCAAGTAGGCAATTTCCAGCAAGGTCATGCTCGGTTGCGCCAGGTACTGCTCGGCCAACTCGCGCCGGGTATCGTCCAGCAGCACCTGAAAACTCGTGCCCTCTTCCTGCAAGCGCCGTTGCAAGGTGCGCTGGGACAGATGCAGCGTCTGCGCCACGGTGTCGCGCTTGGGCTCGCCTTGGGGCAACAGGCGGCACAACACCTGCCGCGCCTTGTGAGTCACGCGGCTTTCGGAAAAACGCGCCAGGTATTCACCGGCAAAGCGGTCATGCAGCAACGCCATGGCCTCGTTGGCCGTCGGCAGCGGCGCTTCCATATCGGCGCGTTCGAAAATCAGCGCATCGTAAGGCGCGTTGAACACCAGCGGTGCATGGAAGGCTTGTTTATAGGGTTCCAGGTTGGCCGGCTCGGCGCCTTGCAACAACACTTTGCGTGGTTGCAACGTACGCCCGGTCAACCAGCCGCACAGCGCCAAGGCACAGGCCAGTGAAGCTTCGGCGCTTTGCCGGGTCGGCGGCAGATGATCGCCATGCACCGTCAGAATCAATGCGTAGCCTTCTTCCAGCAGTTGGAAACTCAGGTCGGCACTTTCGGCGATGATCCGCTGATAGCGCACCAGTCGCTGAAAGCCTTCGGCCAGGGTCTGGCTGGACATCAAGGCGTAACCGGTCACATGAAACTGCGCCGGTCGCACCAACTTGCCCATGTTCAGGCCGATGGCCGGGTTGCCGGACAGTTCGACCGCGCGCTGCCACAGCCGGGTCATGGAATCTTGCGTGAAGCGTGCATCCGGATCATCCAGTGCCGCGTAGTCGAGCCCCAGCTGTTTGAACAGCGCCCGGCAATCGAGGCCGTCCATCTCCAGCGCTTTGACAATCCCCATCGCCCAGCTTGCAGAAGTCGTTCGTTCGCTCATGGCGTTTTCTTACATGGTGAGCCGCATGCTACGGCTATTGACCGAAGGATACTAAAGTGGCGCCTATTGTCACTGGCTGATGCCATTGATCACTCTAGACTCAAATAAGCTACCCGCAGAACAACTTGCAGCAAGAACAATAACCACAGAGATCGCAGTCGTGGAAAACGTCAAACGATTCAACAGCTTCACTGAGTTCTATCCTTACTACCTCAGCGAGCACAGCAACAGCACCTGTCGCCGTTTACATTTTATCGGCACGACCCTGGTTATCTTGATTCTGTCGCTGACCATTGGTCGCGGAGCATGGGTGCTGTTGTGGACCCTGCCACTGGCCGGTTACAGCTTTGCCTGGGTCGGGCATTTCTTCTTCGAGAAGAACCGCCCGGCAACGTTCCAACACCCCTTCTATAGCCTGCTCGGCGATTTTGTCATGTACCGGGACATGGTTATGGGGCGCGTTCCGTTCTAGCTGACATCCGTCACAAGAGAGTTGCCTATGAATGCCAATGCCCGCTTCACCCACATGAAGGACGGCACGCAGGAAGACTGGGCGATCATCGCCGCGGACTTCAGTGCCTACGCAAGACAATTGCCAACACGGATCGTGGCGCACCTGAGGTTGCTGGAGGGTGATTTTGGCGGGTTCCCGGTGGATCGCCTGACCCACTCCCTGCAAACCGCCACCCGCGCCTGGCGCGATGGCCGCGACGAAGAGTACGTGGTCTGCGCCCTGCTCCACGATATCGGCGACACCCTGGGTTCCTACAACCACCCGGACATCGCGGCGGCGATCCTCAAGCCGTTCGTCAGCGCCGAGAACTTGTGGATGGTGGAAAAGCACGGGATTTTCCAGGGCTACTACTTCTTCCATCACCTGGGCATGGATCGGCATCTGCGTGAGCAATTCCAGGACCATCCGCAGTACCAGGCGACCGTCGAATTCTGCGCCAAATACGATGCGGCGGCGTTTGACCCGGCGTACGACACGCTGCCGTTGAGCTTTTTCGAGCCGATGATGGAGCGCTTGTTTGCGCACCCCAGGGATTCGATCTACAAGGCGGCGATGGAAGAACACGCACCGGCCTGACAGATCCAGTGGGACCGCTTCGCGGTCCATTCGCGAGCAAGCCCGCTCCCACAATGGCCGGAGTTGCTCACAACCCTGTGGAAGCGGGCTTGCTCGCGAAGAGGCCAGCACACACACCGGATAATTTTCAGGCCAACTCTGCCACCCTGGCCGCCTTCAACTGCGCCTCACGCGCCTGGGCATCCGCCAGGCGATACAACTCGATCGAACCATCCCAGTGCTCGATCAGCGCCGTGCACGATTCCACCCAGTCGCCGCAATTGAGGTAATCCACCTCGCCGACCTTGCGAATCTCTGCATGGTGAATGTGCCCGCACACCACGCCGTGCAGCTCGCGCTTGACGCATTCATGGGCGATGGCTTCTTCGAAGTCGCTGATGAAGCTGACCGCGGTTTTCACCTTGTGCTTGAGGTAGGCCGACAGCGACCAGTAGCCGTAGCCATATCGCGCGCGCCAATGATTGAGCCAGCGGTTGAGGGTCAGGGTGAGTTCGTAGGCCGAGTCACCGAGAAACGCCAGCCAGCGATGGTAACGGGTGATCACATCGAACTGGTCGCCATGAATTACCAGCAGGTGCCGGCCGTCGGCGGTGACGTGCACGGCTTCGTCGACCAACTGGATATTGCCCAGGATCAGCTTCGAATAGCGGCGCAGGAATTCGTCGTGGTTGCCGGTGACGTAGATCACCTCGGTGCCGCGCTTGCTCATGGTCAACAGGCGACGGATGACGTTGGTGTGCGCTTGTGGCCAGTACATGCCGCCGCGCAGTTTCCAGCCGTCGATGATGTCGCCGACCAGGTAGATCTTGTCCGCGTGGTAGCTTTTGAGAAACTGCGACAGGTGTTCAGCCTGGCAATCCCGGGTGCCCAAATGCACGTCGGAAATCCATAAAGTCCGTACGCGTTGTTTACGGGTGGGTTTGGCGAGCTCGGCGCTGGTCATGGGCAACCCTCTGGACATGTTTTGTAAAGTTTGCGCTGGTCGAGTTAATGGTCCATGACAACACCAAGTCAGTCGTGTGACAGCGCTTATCAGCCTGCCCGGGTGTAGACTGGCGGCCTGATACGGGAGACCTGCGATGAGACCGATCCTCACGCTCCGCCAATACAGCCACGACCTGATCGTCCACAGCCACGAACACGCACAATTGGTGTTCGGGCTTTCGGGCGCGCTGGATTTCGAGGTCGACGGCCGTGGCAGCCAGGTAGTCCAGCAGAGTTTCGTGGTGGTGCCCTCCGGAGCGCATCACGCGTGTGGCAGCGCCAATGGCAGCCGCTGCCTGGTGCTGGATGTACCCGGCGAACAATGGGTTGCCCAGTCGTTGGGCGATCACGCCGAGTCCAGCCGACGCTTGCTCGACAACGCCGGCCGGCTGCCCCTGGACGCCGGGCAAAGCCAATTGGTCAGTTGGCTGGCGAACAGTCCGGTCGATGATCCGTTGATCGCTCAACAAGGCGCGGTGCTGTTGCTGGCCAGTCTCAACAACGCCAGGCCCGATGCCGTCGGCGGTCGGCGCCTGCCCTATGCGGCGCTGAATGCACACATCGATCAGTACGCGGCGTACCCGCTGCAAGTGGCCGACCTGGCCCGGGTGGCCGGCCTTTCCAGTGCCCGTTTGCATGCACGGTTCGTGACCGAATGCGGGCAGACGCCGATGGACTACATCCGTAGCCGACGCCTGCACATCGCGGTGGGCTTGCTGCGCAACTCGGCGCTGCCCATCGGCGAGATTGCCAGCCGCGTCGGCTACAGCTCCCAGAGTGCCTTCGCGGCGGCGGTGTTGCGCGAGTTCGGAGCATCGCCCGGGAAACTGCGGCGCGAGGCTGGCGACAAAGGACGATAGTTTGCCGACAGACTTGATGGGCCATTACGCGCTTCAATGAGGCCTCTGTTCGTTTGTCGTTAAGGATTGCAATGACTCCCCGTACCGCCCTTGGCGCCTTGCATATAGGCGCATTGATGTTCGGCCTGACCGGTGTGTTCGGCAAACTGGCTGCCGCGTCACCGGCGATCATCGTTTTCGGCCGTGCCGCCTTTGCCGTGCTCGCGCTGGCGTTCTTTGCACGGTTCGCCAGCCAGACGCGCTGGCAGAAACTCGAGGCTGTGGACTGGCGTCGGCTGCTGCTCAGCGGCTTGTTGCTGGCCGGACACTGGGTGAGCTTCTTCATTGCAGTGAAAGTCGCAGGCGTGGCGATTGCGACGCTCGGTTTCGCCAGCTTCCCGGCCTTTACCGTGATCCTCGAAGGGCTGATCTTCCGCGAGCGCATTCGCGCCAATGAAATTGTGCTGGTGCTGCTGGTGAGTGTCGGCCTGGTGCTGGTCACGCCTGACTTTGATCTGGCCAGCGGCGCCACCACCGGTCTGCTCTGGGCAGTAGGTTCCGGGTTGTTGTTCGCCCTGCTGTCACTGACCAACCGTGCCAGCTCCGGGCGGGTCCCGCCGGTACAAGCGGCGCTGTGCCAGAACGTGGTGGTTGCCCTGTGCCTGCTGCCGGTGGCGGCGCCTCAATTGAGCGAAGTGCGCGCCATCGACTGGCTGTGGATCGGCCTGCTCGGTGTGTTCTGTACCGGTGTCGCCCACAGCCTGTTCGTCGCCAGCCTCGCGGTGATCAAGGCACGCACTGCCGCCGTGGTGTTCGCCCTGGAGCCGGTCTACGGCATCACCGTCGCCTGGCTGCTGTTCAACGAAAACCCGACCCTGCGCATGTTGCTGGGGGGCGCGCTGATCATTGTGGCGATTGTGGTGTCCAGCCGGTTCTCAAGTGGTACAAGCAAGAAGGCCGTTGCAGCCGAGGCCGCGTCTCACTGAGTGCGGTCGTTGTGCCCCAGGTCGCGGTCCGGGTCGATCTGGTCACGGACTCGCTGCTTGAGCACTTTGGCCTCGGGGAAGCCACCGTCCGCCTTGCGCTCCCAGATCTGCACGGTGTCACAGTAAATATGAAAGACCCCGCCGGTACCCGGCACCAGGGAGACTTTGCCCAGGTCATCACCAAAGGTGCTGAGCAGTTCCTGGGCCAGCCAGGCCGCACGCAACAGCCACTGGCATTGCGTGCAATAGGTGATGATGATTTCCGGTTTGCTGACGGTCATGATGGGAATTGACTCCAGAGTTTGACGACGCCGCTATGATAGCCCGACCGGTGGCTGCCGAGACGGCGGCGCGGGTTGCGCCTCCAACTCGAACGCAGGCTCGATCATGGCCAGAGCAACTGACTGCCTGTTCTCGTTCGGGCTGATCACGTCCCAACTCGACGCCATGGACAGCTCCTCCAGGTTGAGCCGGTACTCATCGTCAGTGGCGGATTCGCCGGACATCGCCAAACCCGGAACCACCGCCACGGCGGCAGCGATCGGCATGGAGTGACGGCTATCGACCCGCTCAAGCTCATCGTTGGCCGGCACTCCGTCGCGATGCGCAGTGGACGGTGGCATGACGGGGGGCCACATCACTGGCTCGGAGAGGAGTTCAGCCAATGGCTCATGCTGCGACGACAGAGCCTCTGACGCTGTGGCTTGGTGCTGCTGGCGCTGGCGGCGAACAAACCAGCCCAGTACCAGCAACATCAGCGCCGCCACACCAGCGATCGGCAGCCAGCCAATCCCGGGGTTTTCAGCAATAGCGGGGGCTGGCGCCACTGCGTCGGAAGCAATGGGTTGCGCCTTTACCTTCTTGAGCTCCGCCAGTTGGGTTTGCAGTTCGGCCAACTGTTTTTTCTGGCCGGTGATCAGCTCATCCTGGTCTTGAAGCTTCGCGTTGAGCTCATCGACAGTGGTTTGCAACTGGTGGTTTTGCAGGGCGCTGGCGGCCAGTTGTTCAACAGCGGGATCAACCACGGCGACGTCCGTTTCTGACGTCGTCTTTGTCTCGGGTGACGGCGGTACGACCGGTTGAACACGGGGGAATGCGGACGCAGGGGAACGGGAAACCAGTTCATCGGCGGCGGGAACAACCCCCGACGAACCCGGCGGATCGATCAGTACCGTGTACTCACGCAGCAATCGCCCATTAGGCCGATTGAGCTGTACGAGGAAATTCAGGAACGGCTCACTGACCGGTTTGCTGGAGGTCACCTGGATCACGCTGCGATTACCGCGCAGGACCGGGGTGAACTTCAGGTTATTGAGGAAAAATACCCGGTCAACCCCGGCACGGCTGAACTCGTCCGCCGTTGCCAGGCTCACCGACAACTCGTTCTCTTCCAAGCCAGCCGCATCCACCAGTGCAATCTCGGCACGCAGCGGTTGATTCAGCGCCGAATGCAGGGTGATTTCACCCAGGCCCAGCGCAGGTGCCCATGCCGAGTAAGTGACTGCGGCCCCGGCCAGCAACCACTGAGAACCACCGCGTAAAACCAATCGCCAACACTTGAGCATGAGCATCCTTGAGATCTACAGAAACTACCCGTACGCGTTCGTACATCCGTTACGAACACGATATTGCCGAGTAGTTCTTATAGTTTGCCCAATGCGGTATCTCAAAAACCTGGCGTTCGGTTATGCCTCAAGACTTTTCAAGGTTGCCCAGGATGTGCCCGTGAACCCGCATGCACACCTTCAAGTCCGCCTCATCGACGCCTTCGAACAGTTCGTGACGCAGTTGTGTGGCAATGGTTTCAATTTGTTCGATCAGGGGACGCGCCGGCGCGCAGAGCACGATTTTCTTCGCCCGACGGTCTTCCAGCACCGCCTGGCGTTGCACCAGGCCCTGGCTTTCCAGGCTGTCGAGTAAACGGGCCAGGGTCGGGCCTTCGACGCCAACGCTTTGTGCCAGCTCACGCTGGGTCGGTGCTTCATCGAAACGCGCCAGGTGCAGCAGCACCAGCCAGCGCGCCTGGGACAAGCCCATGCCCGCCAGTCGGCGGTCCAGTTCGGCACGCCAGCCACGGGACATCTGGGCCAATTGCATGCCAAAGCGGTGTTGATCGGTTAACGGCATAAAACACTCATGATTAGACTGAAATAAATAAAAACTAATTATTAGTCAGCTAAGCATGAGCCTCGGCTTGAGGCAAGGCTTGATCTGCACTGAATCGTTACATCAGCACAACAGATGCCTCAAATCTCGAACTCCGACTGCAAGGCAGCACGAACGCAGTACAACACCCCTTCCGGCACCCTGCCTGCAAACAGCGCGGCGATCTCGGAAACCGCCGGCAATTCGCCTTCACCGTCGAGGAAGGCGTCCTGGATTTCACCCATCAGGTCTTCAGGCAGATCCAGTGCCTGCTCCAACGACAACTGCTGCTTGCCGATCGCTTCGGCCAGCATGGTGTAGACGTTCTTTTCCGAGCACTGCAATTGACCGGCGATCTGTACCGGCGTCATCCCGGCCCGCGCCAGAGTGATCAGTTCATGACGCACGTCGGCCACCGGTTTCGGCGCCTCGACCTGGCCGCCAAGCACTTCGAGGAAGGCCTCGCCATAACGCTCCAGCTTGCGCGCGCCGACACCGCTGACCGTGGCCATTTCCGCCAGCGAGGTCGGCTGGCTGCGCAGCATCTCCAGCAAGGTCGAGTCGGGGAAGATGACGTACGGCGGCACGCCATGTTCTTCGGCGAGCTTGCGCCGCAAGGCGCGCAAGGCTTCCCATTGTTCGCGCTCCTCGCCACGGACCAGTTGGCTCGCCTGGCTCTTGCTGCTTTTCGCCACGGTTTGCGCCTTGAGATCGCGGCGCAGCTCCAGGGTCACTTCGCCCTTGAGCAGCGGCCGGCAACTGTCGCTCAGGCGCAAGCCGCCGTAGCCTTCGAGGTCGATGTCCGCCAGACCACGGGCCACCAGTTGGCGGAACAACGAGCGCCATTCGCCCTCAGCCATCGCCTTGCCAACACCAAACACCGACAGGTGCTGATGGCCAAAGTTGCGGACCTTTTCGTTGTCCTTGCCGAGCAGTACATCCACCAGGTGCCCGACGCCGTAGCGTTGACCGGTGCGGTAGATCGCCGACAACGCCTGACGCGCCGGCTCGGTGGCATCCCATGTCTGCACGCCGTCGACGCAGTTGTCGCAATGCCCGCAAGGCTCGGGCATGTCTTCGTCGAAGTAGGCCAGCAGCGTTTGCCGACGGCAGCGGGTTTCTTCGCAGAGCGAGAGCATGGCGTCGAGCTTGTGTTGCTCCAGGCGTTTGTGACGCTCGTCGCCTTCGGAGTTCTGCAGCATCTGCTTGAGCATCACCACGTCTTGCAGGCCGTAGGCCATCCAGGCATCCGCTGGCAGGCCGTCACGACCGCCGCGACCGGTTTCCTGGTAATAGGCCTCAAGGGATTTCGGTAGGTCGAGGTGCGCGACAAAGCGCACGTTGGGCTTGTCGATGCCCATGCCGAACGCCACGGTCGCGACCATGATCAAGCCTTCCTCATTGAGGAAGCGTTTTTGATGGTAGGCCCGCAAATCATTGGGCAGGCCGGCGTGGTACGGCAGCGCGGGGAAGCCTTGCTCGCTGAGAAACGCGGCGACTTCCTCGACTTTCTTGCGCGACAGGCAATACACGATGCCCGCATCGCTACGGCGCTCGGCGAGGAATGCCAGCAACTGCTTGCGCGGCTGTTCCTTGGGCACGATGCGATAAAAGATGTTCGGCCGGTCGAAGCTCGACAGGAAGCGCTCGGCGTCTTGCAGGTGCAAACGGGTGACGATTTCTTCCCGGGTGCGCTTGTCGGCCGTGGCGGTCAGGGCAATGCGCGGCACGTCGGGGAACATTTCCGCCAACTGGCCCAGTTGCAGGTATTCCGGACGGAAATCGTGGCCCCATTGCGACACGCAGTGTGCTTCGTCGATGGCGAACAGGGAGATGTTCAGCCCCTGCAGAAATGACAGCATGCGCGGCTGGACCAGACGTTCCGGCGCCAGATAGAGCATTTTCACTTCACCGCGACGGATGCGGGCGGCCAGATCGCGCTGCTGCTCGGCGCTGAGGGTGGAGTTCAATGCGGCGGCCGCCACGCCCAGCTCTTCGAGGGTGGCGACCTGATCGTCCATCAGTGCGATGAGCGGCGAGACCACCACGGCCAGGCCTTCACGCAACAGCGCCGGGACCTGGAAGCACAGGGACTTGCCGCCACCGGTAGGCATCAGGACCAGGGCATCGCCGCCACTGGCCACGCGCTCAATGATTGCACCCTGGCGGCCACGGAAACTGTCGTAGCCGAAGATGTCCTTGAGGACGCGTTGAGCCTGTTCGAGCATAGAAACTCCAAAAATCACCGAAACATCCCTGCAATGCTGGTTCAGAACCCGCGATGCTGCACCGACAAATCGTAAGTGCGCATTGCATGACGCTTCACATTTCAGCCGTAACGCCAGCAGGGCATCACAAAACGCGCGAGTATACCCGAGCCCCGTTCGGCAAAGGGTGCCGCTGATAAGACTCACACAATCGGACTGTGGGAGCGGGCTTGCTCGCGAAGAGGGAGTGTCAGTCGACATTAATGCAGCCTGGCACACCGCCTTCGCAAGCAAGCCCACTCCCACAAAGGTGCAAATATGCCGTGCGGCTGGCCCAAGCGCTCAAGAAGGCCTAGAATTCCCGCATCGAACATTCCCCAAGGTAGTCCTTTAATGTCCTTCGCTGAGCAACTAACCCGCCTGCAAGTCTTCCTCGATGCTGATGAACTGCATGACGAGGCGCTGGACTACGTGGCCGCCCACGGCTACCTCACTGCGCTGTCGATCTGCTCCGAAGTGGTTCCGGACCGCGAATGGATCGATGCCCTCTTCGCCGAAGAGCCGCATTACAGCGGCGAAGCCCAGCGCGAAGAGATCGAAGCCACGCTGATCGGCCTCAAGGCTCACATCGCCCGTCAACTGGCCTCCGACGAAGAATTCGAGCTGCCGTGCGACCTCGACCTGGGCGACGACCCGGACGATTCCGAACTGCGCGGCTGGTGCATCGGTTTCATGGAAGGCGTGTTCCTGCGCGAAGAAGCCTGGTTCGAAACCGCCGAAGACGAAGTCAGCGAAATGCTGCTGCCGATCATGGTCGGTTCGGGCCTGTTCGACGAGCAACCGGAGTTCTCCGACATTGCCGCCGATGCCAACCTGATGGACGACATGATCGTGCAGATCCCGGAAGCCCTGACCGCGCTGTACCTGCTGTGCAACGCACCAGACGAAAAACCGGCGATCCTCAAGCCACGTCACCACTAAGGTTCTGCCTATGGACAACCCCATAGGCAACCGCCCCCTGATGTTGCGCTACGGGCTGCTGGCCATCGGCTGGCTGAGCGTGGCGCTGGGGGTAATCGGGATTTTCCTGCCGGTATTGCCCACCACCCCTTTCCTGCTACTGGCGGCCGCCTGCTTCGCCCGCAGCTCTCCGCGTTTCTATCAATGGCTGGTTGAGCATCCACGGCTTGGCCCGTGGATTCGCGATTACCTCGATGGCAACGGCATCCCGCTCAAGGGCAAGGTCTACGCCATCGGCCTGATGTGGGCGAGCATCCTGTTCTCCTGCTACCTGGTGCCGCTTCCCTGGGCACGGAGCTTCATGCTGACCAGTGCGGTGCTGGTGACCGTCTACATCCTCAAGCAGAAAACCCTGCGCAAATCCTGAAGTCTCCCGGGACCCTTGTGGCGAGGGGGCTCTGCGCAATCCCGACGATCTGCCCTCCCCCCGCAAAAACCCCACCTAAACTTCACCCATCTACACTCGAGCAGCCAGACATGGCCCGCAGTCTGCGTAGTCCAGGATGGCCAACGCTCCGACTTCGGCTCGGCGGGTGGTTACTGCTGGCAGGTTTGCTACTGGTCGCATTCAACGGGGTCCGGGCCGATTGGGATTTTGCGCAGATTCTGCTAACCGTTGAAAAACGCTACGGCCCGCTCGGACCGGCGCGTGGCCGGATCGAGGCGTGGAGTCAAATGCTGCAAAGTGCACGCGGCGCCCCCGAACGCGATCAGCTCAACGCGGTGAACCGTTTCTTCGATCAGCAGCTGAACTTCCAGGACGACACGCGCATCTGGCAACAGAACGATTACTGGGCCACGCCCGTCGAAGCCCTGATCAAGGGCGCCGCCGATTGCGAGGACTACGCTCTGGCGAAGTATTTAAGCCTGCGCCGACTCGGTATTCCCAGCGAAAAACTGCGCATCACCTACGTCAAGGCCCTGAGCCAGAACCAGGCGCACATGGTGCTGACGTTCTACAGCACCCCCACGAGCGACCCACTGGTGCTGGACAACCTGATTGGCGATATCCGCCCCGCATCCCAACGCAAAGACTTGCTGCCGGTATACGCCTTCAACGCCGAAGGGCTGTACTTGCCGGGCAAGAACGGCGGTCAGCGCAGCAGCGACTCGAAAAAGCTGTCGCGCTGGCAGGACGTGTTGAAAAAGATGCAGGCCGAAGGGTTCGACATCGGCGACGGTTAACCGCCTTGGCAAGGAGCGAAGCATGACACTGCGTAAACAGTTGTTCCTGGCCATCTGCCTGTTCCTGCTGGTGGCGTTCAGCGGCAGTTTTTTTGCCAGCCTGGAAAGCTCCCGCGAGCAAACGCTCAGCCAGCTGCGCGCCCACGCCCAGGACGCGGCCACCGCACTGGGGCTGTCGCTGACGGCACAGGTCGATGACCCGGCAATAATGGAGCTGATGGTCAGTTCGATTTTCGACAGCGGCTATTTCAGCAGCATTCGCGTCATCAGGCTCAAGGATCAGCAAACCCTGGTGGAACGCACCGCACCGACAAAAGTCGACGGTGTGCCTGACTGGTTCGTCAACCTGGTCGACCTGCGCCCGGAAGGTGGCGATGCACTGATCATGCGCGGCTGGGAACAACTGGCACGGGTCGAAGTGCTGAGCAATCCGCAATTCGCCCTGGCCAAGCTCTGGGACAGCACCCTCGGCAGCCTGATCTGGTTGCTGTTGTGCGGGTTGTTCAGCGCGGTGATTGGTGGATGGATGCTGCGCCGGCAATTTCGCCCACTCGACAGCATGGTCCGACAGGCTGAGGCCATCAGTAAACGCGAGTTTCTCAGCCTGCCGAAACTGCCGCGCACACCGGAACTGAAACGGGTGGTGCTGGCGATGAACCAAATGGTCGAGAAGCTCAAGACCCTGTTCGTCGAAGAGGCTGCGCGCAGCGAAAAACTGCGGGCCGAATCCTATCTGGACAGCCTCACCGGCCTGGCCAACCGGCGCCTGCTCGACGAGCAACTGACCGACCATTTACGCGTGTGCGAACAGAGCCGCGACGGCCATTTGCTGATGTTGCGGATCAACGACCTGAACGGCCTCAACCAGCGCCTGGGTGGCCAACGGACTGACGCGCTGATCACTGCCGTCGGTGAATTGCTCAAGCGCCTGACTCAATTGCCGCAGCGTCACACCTGGCTGGCGGCGCGCAACCGTGGCGGCGAATTCAGCCTGCTGACACCGGGTCTGGATGCTGAAAGTGCCGCGCGCCTGGCTGCCGATGTCAGCGTCAGCCTGGAGAACCTGCACCTGACCGGCGCCAGCGATTGCATGCCGGTCGCCCATCTGGGCGTTGTCGCCTACCACCCCGGTGAGCCGATCAGCACCGTACTCCTGCGCCTTGATCAGGCACTGACCGAGTCCCGGCAGCATCCCGAACGACCCTGGGTTCATTTGAGCCATCGTGACACGGCGCCGAATCACTCCCAGCACGACTGGCGCACCTGGATCGACGACGCCCTGACCCACGGCAAAATGCAGTTGTACTTCCAGCCCGTCGTGCAATGCGCCGACACCCGCCAGGTGCTGCATCACAAAGTGCTCGCACGCCTGCTCGACCCGCAGGGCGAGGCGATTACCGCCGGACATTTCCTGCCATGGATCGAGCGTCTCGGCTGGTCGGCACGCTTCGACCTGGCGATGCTCGAAGCCACGCTGGACGACCTGGTGGTCAACCGCAGGCCCTTGGCGCTAAGCCTGTCCGGGAGCACCCTGCGCGACCAGGTGCAATGGCGAACAATCCTCGACCTGCTTGATTCCCTTCCCGAACTGGCGCCGCTGCTGACCCTGGAAATCGACGAGCGCCAGTTGCCATCCCCCGAAGTGCTGCAGAACCTTTGCAGAACATTGCTCAAGACCGGTTATCGAGTCGGCCTGCAGCACTTTGGCGGGCGCTTCAGCCAGATCGGCAACCTGACCCAGTTGGGGTTGGCGTACCTGAAAATCGATGGGGCCTACATTCGCAACATCGACGAGCAGCCTGACAAGCCGCTGTTCATCGACGCGATCTTTCGCGCGACCCACAACATTGATCTGCCGCTGATTGCCGAGATGGTCGAGACACCGGGGGAACTGGAAATCATCCGGGAGTTGGGCGTATTCGGGGCGATGGGGAGGTTAATCGGACCACCGAAGCCAACGTAGCAAGGCAGCCTATACAACTTCAACCATTGATTGGAAACCAACCTGCAGCTGTTATTTATGACAGTAGGCAAGCTATCTGACCAGGTTTTAAATCACTCCGGCACCCTCACTTTTCAATACCCGGAGTCATCATCATGACTGCTAAACCACCGAACACCTCAGCACTCACGCCAGACACACAGAGTGAAGTAATCGCTAGAGTAACCCTCGATGAAATCCTAGACAGCAGCGGTGCTCTCGTTGACAAAAACAGCGTTACTTTTGACCCAATCCTGGAATTAAGGGGTACCGCCGCCCCTGATAGGGAGCTCAATATTCGCGATCGCTCATCCCCTATCAGTAATGTGACCAGCGGTAGTACAGGAAACTGGAACAAAGAACTCGACTTTCAACAGGGATTCAAGCGTTACAGCCTTAGTGCTATTGAAACAAAGAGACCTTACGACTTCTCCACATCGTATACGTTCGTTCTGGCGACCGAGACACCGATCATCGACAAAGTCACTGGCAAGGATGGTCCGATTGAAAGTGGCGCGATCTACGACGGCGACTGGTTGGTGATCTCCGGCTACGCACCTCCCGATATGGAAGTTGTAGCTTTCAACAGCGACACATCCACGGGCAAGAAAGCCACTGTTGATCGTGACGGCCTGTTCAATCTCACCTTCGATGGGATTACCGCTGGCACCTACAGCATCAAGATCAAGGCAACCAATGGCAAAGCGTCCAGCGTGTTCGAATTCCGCGTCGTATCGGATGTAAAACTGATCCTTGATACGGTCCTCGATTCCGAGGGGAGGGTGATCGCTGAAGGCACCACCACCTACGACGACAAGGTTACGGTCAGTGGCTATGCCAAGCCCGGCAAAAAGGTGCAACTGCGCAATAACGAGACCCCCATCGACGGAGCAACGGCGACCGCCCGGGAGGGCGACGGACTCTGGGAAATCGTACTTGAGGTGTCCCCCAGTTCGTACAGCCTTGACGCTCAGGCGCTTGATGACGAGAGCGAGATTTCCAAGCCGCCACGCACCTTTACCGTGGAATCCACCATCAAGCCGCACAATACCCGGGTGTACGATACGGACGGCCTGATCGAAGACAACGGTAATACCCGATACAACTATGTCGTTGTCAGGGGTGATGCTGAACCGTCAGCCGAGATCAAGCTGAAAATCAACGACGTCACCGACCCTAGGCCGGAAGCGACCGACGATAAGGGTAAATGGGCCAGACTCGTTTCAAATCTGAACTACGGAACCACTTATGAATTCCGTGCGGTGGCAGAGTATGGAGAAAATTCAGAGTCCGATTCATGGACTATTTCTGTAGAAAGCGAGCGCCTTCGTGCCGATCCTTGCCTAGTCCTGAAATAGGTTTACACCTGTTTCACCCTAACGCCCGATGCACCGCATCGGGCGTTTTGTATTTCAAAGGAGAGGTGCGGGCGCTCCTGGTTGTAGATCAAGATCGGCGCCCGCGCAGCATCGCTTTGTAATCGAGCAACCGTTGCTGTTGAGCAGACAATTTTTTGAATGTCGACATTTCGTAGTTCCTTTCCGTGACCGGACACAATGCGCCAACGGTGTAGCTATCTGACGCCCGGTAAAATCAAAAACCGGCGGTTGTTCGAAAAAGCTGACATACGCCCGAAAACGAGAAAAGCCCTGCAAGCGTAAACCTGCAGGGCTTCTCGGTCAGGCTGACCATCTCATTAAACCCGCCACTCCTTCACAGGGATGGCGGGTTCTTTAATGGTTTTTCAGATCACACGGTGTCCACCTTCAACGAATGGTCATTGAGCATGCCGTTGATGATGGTCGCCGTGTCATGCCCGCCCGCGATCACCCCACCCGCTCCCGGCGTTACACCGTAATGGCTGGCGAGGTTGACGCCAGCCAGGTCGATGGTCTGGTTTGGCGCGGCGCCGGCCATGGCGCTGACGTCGATGCTGGTCACCGTCGACGGCCCGCTACCGGTGACGGTGAAGTGCAGGTAGTCATCCAGTGAAGCCGTGGTGCCGCTCTCCCCTTGCAGCAGTTGCGACAGATCGAGCTTGTCGGTGCCGGGCGTGAAGTCGGTGATCACGTCATGGCCACTGTTGCCCTTGAGCCACTGGAAAGTATCGGCCCCGGTTCCGCCGGTCAGGGTGTTGTTGCCCAGGCCGCCGATCAGCAAGTCATCGCCGCCCCCGCCGTTGAGGATGTCGTTGCCCAGGCCGCCATTGATCACGTTGCCATTGTTGTCACCGGTCAGGGTGTCGTTAAAGTTTGAGCCGGTTAGGCTTTCGATACCGGTCAGGGTGTCCGAGCCCGCGCCCAGGGTGTTCTGTGCAGCGAGCAGGCTGAGGTCGACCGTCACTCCGGCGCTGGCATGGGCGTAACTGGCCGTGTCGATGCCCGTACCGCCATCGAGGATGTCATTGCCCTGCCCGCTGAAGAGCAGATCATTGCCGGCGCCGCCGTGCATCTCGTTGTTGCCGGAGCCGGCAGTGAGCACATCGTTGCCGTCGCCGGCATTGATGATGTTGTTGCCCGGGCCTGCCACCAGTACGTCATCGCCGCTGGTGCCCGTGAGGGTGTGGCCGTCCTGATAGCTGATGGTCAGGTTGGCCGAGTCGCTGCCGCCATGGTTGTCGTTGGCGGTGTAGGTGCCGTGGTAGTCCGGGGTGACGTCGTGTGCCCCGGCGTAATTCACGGTCATGGTCAGCTGATAGTCTTCCGCCGCATTCGTATTGCCGTTACCGGGGTTGGTGATGTTGGTCAGGTGGATCTGGTAGGTGCCATCCGCGCTTGCGGTGATGGTGCCGCCATCGGCGATGCTGACGAACGCCCCACCGTTGAGCGAATACTCCATCGTGACGTGCCCGGCATCCAGGTTGTGATCGAGATTGAGCGTCTCGCCTTGTTTCAGCTTGACCGTGATGAGGTCTTCATTGTTGCCATTGGAGTTGTTCGCTGCGCCGAGATAGCCACTGATCACCAGCAGCGCCGTCATGGTCGCCGCGTTGGCCGCAAAGGCATTGCGCACGTCTGCCAGACTCTGGTTGGCGGGGTTGTTGTTGGTGCCGGTGAAGCTGATCGCGCCGGTGCCAGTGAAGTCCGCGCCCTTCGCTATCCAGCCGGTGTTGAACGAGGTCGGAGTCGCCGAGAGTTGATCGCCATTGGGGTCGGTGTCGTTGGCCAGCAACAGTTCGCCCGGCACCACGACAGTGCCCGAGAGCACGTTGGTGATGACGTTATCATCGGCGGCCACTGGCGGTGCATTCGGTATGACTTTGACCGTCAGGGTGGCGCTGGCCAGGTCGCCGTCGTTGTCGCTGGCGGTGAATCCGATGTTTTCGGTGATCAACACCGACGTGGTTTTCTGCGAAATGTAGGCGTATTCACCGGTGTCGAGATTGATCTGCAAGGTACCGCTGTTGTTGGTGGCAATGCTCAACGTGTTGTCCACGGTGTTGAACGTGCTGTGGTTGAGCCCGCCGCTGAAGCTCAGCGAGCCCTGATTGCTATTGCCGCTCGGATCGTAGGTGTACGTGGTGCCGTCCACCGTGATGGTCTTGATGAAGCCGCCATCGGCGCCGAATGTGCCGCCCTCGCCCAGCAGCGAACCGGTTACCGGTGCGCCGATCACCGTGCCGGACAGCACCGAGTTGAGCTGGTTGAGGTCGGTCACCACCACCGCATTGGTGTCGGTGTGGCTGCTGCCGTCATAGGCCAGTGGATTGAGATTGTCATTGCTCACACCGCTGCCCAGGCCGATCGCGTAGTTCTTGATGTTGTTGGCATTGAGGAAGACTTTCAGCGCGGTCTCGTCGGCGGTGCCGATTTCCAGGCCAGTGTTGGGCTTGCCGTCGGAGAAGAAGTAGCCGACGTTTTGCGCACCGGTCAGTTTGCCCGAGGTGTTGAACGCGGTCTGCATGGTCACCACGGCCGCGTCGTAGTTGGTGCCGCCGTTCGCGATGAGGCCGGCCAGCAGTGTCTTGGCGGTCGCTACATCGACCCACACCGAGGTCATGTCGGTGGCGCTGCTGCTGAAGGTGACGAGCTGCACTTTCACATCCCCCAAGTCGTCGTATTTATCCAGCAAGGCACTGATGGCCTGCTTGGCCAGATCCAGCCGCGACAGGTTCGACACACCGGAAGGGTCGGCCATGCTGCCGGAGACGTCGAGCACGATCAGCAGGTTGGAATCGATCTCCACCGCCGCCACCGAGCGGTCCGTTGCCACCGCCTTGGGCACGTCATCGACAATGTTGACCACGATGGTGCTGGTGCTGCTGTTGCCCAATGCATCGGTGGCTTTGTAGGTGAAGCTTTCACTCAGGCTGTTCGGCCCGTCGTTGGCATTAGGCGAGGTTTTCGGTGCCGAGGTCAGGGTGTAGGTGTAGCTGCCGTCGGGGTTGAGCAGGATCTGCCCGTAGGTGCCGGTGGCGCTGCCGACCAGGGTGTAGGTGAGCGCGCCGCTGCCACCCGAGACCGAACCGACCAGGGTCCCGGACGCGGTTTCGCCAGTGTTGCCCGGGTCGCTGCCGGTGACGGTGCCGGCGGCCAGGTCCTGCCCGTCCTTGCTCAGGTCGAGGGCTTTTTCGTAGACCGTCACGTCGCTATCGGGGTTGGCCTTGATAATGCTGTCGGCCACGTCGATGGTGATGGTGGTGGTGCTTTCATCGCCATCGGAATCACGCACGGTATAGGTGAACGTATCAGTGGCCCCCGCATCGCCGACCGAGTTCTGGTTGCTGTGATACACCGCGTTGCCGTTGGCATCGAGGGTCAGGTAGCCATAAGTGCCGTTGATCGGGTTGCCCAGCCCGCCGATGGCCGACGTCGAGGTATTGCTGCCGGCGCGTACGCCGACCACCGTCGCCGGACCATCGGCGCCGCTGATGTCGTTGCCCAGCACACTGATGTTGACGGTGCCGCCCTCCACTACCGACGACGAGTCAGGTTTGGCGCTCGGCAGGTCATCGACGATGTTGACGTTGATCTGCCCGGTCGCACTGTCGCCGTCCGTATCGGTGGCCACGACGTTGAAGTTCTCGGTGAGGCTGTTGGCGCCGTTGGCCGTTGGATGGGCTTCGTTATCGTTCAGCGTGTAGCTGTAGCTGATCACCCCGGTGGCGGCGGCGAACCCGGTGATGGTCAGAGTGCTGCCCAGTGGCGTGACGGCGGTTTGCGGGAAGCCGGCGACCACGCCACCGCTGACCACAGTGATGCCGCCCACGGTCAGTGTCTGCAGGCCGTCGAGGGCAGCCACGGTGAACGTCCCGGTCTGGGTCAGGGCCGACGTGTTGGGGCTGGTGCCGTCGCTGAGGTTTTTTTCGTAGACCGTCAGCTCACCCCCATACACGTCGAGGCCGTTGAGGGTCACCGTATCGTTGTTGTTGTAGACGTTGAGCACCAGGTTGGCAGTGCTGCTGTCGCCGTCCGAATCGGTGATGGTGTAGGTGAAGGATTCGGTGCCGTCGCCACCACCGTGCAGGGCTTTGAAGTCGGCATCATTGGGGTTCAGCGTGTAGGTGTAAGTGCCGTTGGCGTTGAGCACCAGGGTGCCGTAAGTGCCGGTAAAGGTACCGGGGGTGATCGGTCCGGTGTTTTCACCGACCGTCACCCGGTCGGCGCCTTGCACGTCGTTGCTCAGCACGTTGCCGTTGAGCGTCAGCAGGGTTTCCGAAGCGGTATTGGCATTGCTGTCGTACACGCCTTTTGGCAGGTCGTCGACGATGTTCACGTCGAGGCTGCCCGTCGCGGTGGTGCCGTTGTCATCGACCACGGTGACGGCGAACTGCTCAGGTAGGGTGTTGGCGCCGTTGGCGGTTGGGTGGGCTTCGTTATCGTTGAGGGTGTAGCTGTAGCTGACGACACCGGTCGCGGCATTGAACCCGGTGATGGTCAGGGTGCTGCCCAACGGGGTGGTGATCGATTGCGGGAAGCCGGCGGCCACACCAGCGGTGACCACGGTAATGCCGCCGACGGTCAGGGTTGTCACGCCATCGAGTGCGGTGACGGTGAAGGTGCCGCTTTGAGTCAGGGCCGGCGTGTTGGGGCTGGTGCCGTCGCTGAGGTTTTTTTCGTAAACCGCCAGCTCGCCGCCATACACGTTGAGGCCGTTGAGGGTCACCGGATCGTCGTTGTTGTAGACGTTGAGCACCAGGTTGGCGGTGCTGCTGTCGCCGTCTGAATCGGTGATGGTGTAGGTGAAAGATTCGCTGCCGTCGCCACCGCCGTGCAGGGCTTTGAAGTCCGCATCGTTGGAGTTGAGCGTGTAGGTGTAGGTGCCATTGGCATTGAGCACCAGAGTGCCGTAAGCGCCGGTGAAGGTGCCGGGGGTGATCGGGCCGGCGTTTTCGCCGACCGTCACCCGGTCCGCGCCTTGCACGTCATTGCTCAGCACGTTGCCGTTGAGCGTCAGCAGGGTTTCCGAAGCGGTATTGGCATTGCTGTCGTACACGCCTTTTGGCAGGTCGTCGACGATGTTCACGTCGAGGCTGCCCGTCGCGGTGGTGCCGTTGTCATCGACCACGGTGACGGCGAACTGCTCAGGCAGGGTGTTGGCGCCGTTGGCGTTAGGGTGGGCTTCGTTATCGTTGAGGGTGTAGCTGTAGCTCACGACACCGGTCGCGGCATTGAACCCGGTGATGGTCAGGGTGCTGCCTAACGGCGTGGTGATCGATTGCGGGAAACCGGCGGCCACACCAGCGGTGACCACGGCAATGCCGCCGACGGTCAGGGTTGTCACGCCGTCCAGTGCGTTGACGGTGAAGGTGCCGCTTTGAGTCAGGGCCGGCGTGTTGGGGCTGCTGCCGTCGCTGAGGTTTTTTTCGTAGACCGTCAGCTCACCGCCATACACGTTGAGACCGTTGAGGGTCACCGGATCGTCGTTGTTGTAGACGTTCAACACCAGGTTGGCGGTGCTGCTGTCGCCGTCCGAATCGGTGATCGTGTAGGTGAAGGATTCGGTGCCATCGCCACCGCCGTGCAGGGCTTTGAAATCGGCATCGCTGGTGTTCAGGGTGTAGGTGTAAGTGCCGTTGGCGTTCAGCACCAGGGTGCCGTAAGCGCCAGTGAAGGTGCCGGGGGTGATCGGGCCGGTGTTTTCACCGACCGTCATTCGGTCAGCGCCTTGCACGTCATTGGTCAGTACGTTGCCGTTGAGGGTCAGCAGGGTTTCCGAGGCCGTTGAAGCATTGCTGTCGTACACGCCTTTTGGCAGGTCGTCGACGATGTTCACGTCGAGGCTGCCCGTCGCGGTGGTGCCGTTGTCATCGACCACGGTGACGGCGAACTGCTCAGGCAGGGTGTTGGCGCCGTTGGCGTTAGGGTGGGCTTCGTTATCGTTGAGGGTGTAGCTGTAGCTCACGACACCGGTCGCGGCATTGAACCCGGTGATGGTCAGGGTACTGCCCAACGGCGTGGTGATCGATTGCGGGAAGCCGGCGGACACGCCACCGCTGACCACGGCGATACCGCCCACGCTCAGGCTCGTGACGCCGTCCAGTGCGGTGACGGTGAAGGTGCCGTTCTGGGTCAACGCCGTGGAGTCCGGTGCGCTGCCATCGCTGAGGTTTTTCTCGAAGACGGTCAACTCGCCGCCCTCGACGTTCAATCCGTCAATCGTGATCGAGTCATTGTTGTTGTGGATCTGCAGCACCAGGTTCGCGGTTCTGCTGTCGCCGTCCGAGTCGGTGAGGGTGTAGGTGAAGGATTCGCTGCCATTGCCGCCACCGTGCAGGGCTTTAAAGTCGGCACCGC
>NZ_JAHBCX010000026.1:0-72192 GCF_019955895.1 Pseudomonas sp. GL-B-12 | reverse complement strand
GGTCACGGTGGCGGCGGTGGCTCCGGCAGTGGAGGCTCCGGAGGCGGTGGTCACGGTGGTGACGGCGGAGGCGGTAACGGTGGTAGCGGCCATGGAGATGGCGGCGGTCATGGTGGTGCAGGCCATGGCGCTGACGGCCGTGGAGGCCCAGGGCGCGGCGACGCTGACCATGGTGGTATGGCCGGGAACAGAGGCCCGGGCAATGCGCATGACAACGACGATGACCATGGTGGAATGGTCGGGAACAGAGGCCCAGGCAATGCGCGTGACAACGACGCGCGTGACAACGACGATGACAACGACGCGGATAACGCTGCAGATGCAGCCAGGGAAGCCGCAGAAGATGCTGGTGATGCTGCAAGGGAAGCCGCAGAAGACGCCAGGGACGCTGCCAGGGAAGCCGCGGAAGACAGAGGCGCTGCCAGAAATGACGCTGATGTAGCCAGAGACGCGGCCAAGGCTGATGCAGATGCAGCCCGGGACGCCGCCAGAGCTAAGGCGGATGCAGCCCGGGACGCCGCGAGAGCTGAGGCGGATGCAGCCCGGGATGCCGCAAGAGCTGCTGGCGTACCGCGCGCAGATGCAGATGCAGCCAGAGACGCTGCCCGGGCCGCTGCGGATGCAGCCCGGGATGCCGCCAAGGCTGACGCAGATGCCGCCAGAGACGCAGCCAAAGCCAAGGCGAACGCAGCCAGAGAGGCTGATAAAGCCAAGGCGAAGGCGGCCAGAGAGGCTGACAAAGCCAAGGCGAAGGCGGCCAGAGAGGACGTGGCGGACGCCCCGGACGCGCCAGACGCGCCGGATTTCGACGCGGTTGAGGTAGAGAACTAGGCCTGCACGTTCGGCAATGAACAAGTCAGGCATACCCGTCGATGACGTCCCGGGAGTTTGAAGGACGTATCGGCAATGAGTCGCAAGCCCCGAAGAATCGAGGGGCTTGCGACTTTTTTTCGACTTCGTGTCTTTGAAATTTCCTGCCGCAATACCGCTCATCCATGGTGGTTTGTGCGAAAACCCGCGCGGTTACCTGAGGTTTTTGCACGAATCTTCACGACTGCCGCTCGTATCATTTCACCCGGAAACCACGGTGAGCATTGCGATGACAAAAAACACAACGTTGTGGGACATCAGTCCACCCTTGAGTACCGATACACCGACCTGGCCGGGTGACACGCCCTTCCTTGAGGAGCGCGTCTGGACCTACGGTCCCGAGTGTCCGGTGAATGTCGGACGCATCACCCTGTCGCCGCATACCGGCGCCCACGTCGATGCACCGTTGCACTACAGCGCTGACGGCGCGGCGATTGGCGATGTCGGGTTGGACGTCTATATCGGGCCTTGTCGCGTTTTGCATTGTCTGGACAGCGGCGAGCTGGTGCAGCCGGGGCAACTGGAAGGGCGTTTGCACGATGTGCCCGAGCGGGTGCTGCTGCGAACCTATCGACAAGCACCGCTGACGACCTGGGATTCGAACTTCACGGCGGTTGCCAAGGAAACCATCGACCTGTTGGCGAGCCTTGGCGTGCGCTTGATCGGCATCGATACACCGTCGCTGGACCCGCAGCAATCCAGGACCATGGATTCCCACGGCGCCGTGGCCCGCCATCACATGGCGATTCTTGAAGGCATCGTGCTGGATGAGGTCCCGGAAGGCGATTATGAATTGATCGCCTTGCCGCTGCGGTTCGCTCATCTGGACGCCAGTCCGGTCAGGGCGATTTTGCGGCCGTTGAGTACTACACAACGCGTGTAACCCATTCAACAGATCCGAAGTGGACGCCGGTGCCCGGTTCCGGCGCTCCCTTCGGGTGAGCGGTGTCAGGCATTGCTCTCGGTGAATTTCTCGTAGTACAGCTGCACGCTGTCCAGTGCCTGTGCCTGCAACCAGGTTTTGATCGACTCCACCATCGGCGGCGGCCCGCAGACGTACATGTCGACCTGGCCATCACGCAGTTCGGCGATGTCGAAGTGTTCGGCAATGTAGCCGCGCTTGCCGGTCCAGTGTGGCGACGGTTCGCTGACCACCTCGGTGTAGCGAAACCCCGGGATGCGTTGTTCATACGCCTGGATGCGCGCCTGTTCGCACAAATCGGCCGCATCGCGCACGCCGTAGTACAAGTGCACGGGCTGCTCGCAGCCGCGCTCGGCGAGTTCGTCGAGCATGCCCAGCAATGCCGAAAGACCGGTGCCACCGGCCACCAGGATCAATGGCCTGGCGACGTGCCGCAGATAGAAAGCCCCCAGCGGTGCCTCCAGGGCGATTTCGTCGCCCACCTGGCAGCGTTCGCGGATGTAGTCGCTCATCACCCCATCGGGAAGCAGGCGAATCAGGAATTGCAGCTCATTACTGGCGCTCGGCCGATTGGCGAACGAATAGGAGCGCTTGTTCTCGGTCCCCGGAATCAGCAGCCGGGCGTACTGTCCGGGCAGGTAATCCAGCGATTGTCCCGCATTGCCCAGGTGCAGATGCAGGATCGCCGTGCTGGCCGACACCTGCTTGACATCGGTGACCCTTGCCCTGAGTTGATCGGGGCCGGCGGCGTTGCACAGGCTGGACGCGAAGTCGAAGTAGAACGCGGCGTCGGATTTGACCCGTGTCTGGCAGGTGAGCATCTTGCGTTGTTGCAGGTCCTGGCTGGAGAGGGCTTCCTCATCCACATAGTCCTGGCTGTAATCGCCTGACTCGCAACGCCCCTGGCAGGTTCCGCAGACGCCTTCGCGGCAATCCAGGGGAATGTTGATGCCATTGCGCAGGGCGGCGTCGAGCAGGATTTCGTTGGGTTGCACGGGAAAGAACAGCGTTTTGCCGTCGGCAAAGCTGAACGCGACCTTATGGTTCATGCCCCGGTCTCCTTGGATTCAGAGGTGGTAGAAATCGAGTACCGAGTTGATGGTGTCGTTGAGCAGCAACACGTGCTTGCGGGTGATCAGCCAGCTATCGACGTGGGGCGTGAGGTGATAGGTCGCGCGGCCATAAAACTGCTCGGATGTCGCCAGGCGGTAGTACAGCGTGTGCCAGTTCAGGCGTACCTCCAGCTCGCCGTTTGCAAGGGCGCCGATCCGCACGTTGCTGATCTGATGCAGGGTGCGCGGCATCGGCGTCGCGGACGCGGACTTGCCGGTGCGCAGGCGGAATACGCGGTCCTCAAGGCCTGAACGATTGGGGTAATAGATCAGCGACATTTCGCGTTTGGGGTCGCGGGTGTAGACGTGTTCGGAGTCCCATTGCGGCAAGTGGAACTCGCTGTGCTCGGCGAACAGCTGGACATAGGCATCCCAGTCCTGGGCGTCGCACAGTTCGGATTTGCGATAGAAAAACTGTTCGATCTGGTACTGCAATTGCGCATTCATCATTGCACCTCACGGAGTTTCAGGGATTTCGCGTCCAAGCCATCGAGCAGGAATTTCTGCCAGTTGCTGTGCTGGTTGACGTAAAGCCCTTCGTGGGTGAATTCGGTGCCGGTCATGGCCGGGGCAATGCCGATTGACTCGCTGTTGGGCGTGCCGCCGCTGGCCCAGCGGTGACTGCCGCGGGAGATGTCGCTCCAGCGTTCCAGGCGCGCCTGGAAACCACGCTGGGCTTCACGGAACTCCACCAGGTCATCCGGTGTGCCCAGGCCCGAGACGTTGAAGAAATCCTCGAACTGGCGAATGCGGTTTTCGCGGTCGGCGTCCGACTCGTTCTTGACCCCCAGGCACTGGCTGATGATTTCGGTCTTGTTCCACGCCACCGGACGGATGATGCGCAATTGCGAGCTGATCTGATCGAGGAAAAACAGGCTCGGATAGATGTTCAGGTTGCGCAGGCGATGCATCATCCACTCGGCCTTTTGCTGGCCGTGTTCTTCGATCAGTCGCGGCATGATGGTCGCGTAGCCGGAGCGCACCGACGGGTTGGGCATGTCGCTGAACAGCAGGCTGTGACCGTTATCGAACGCGAACCAGCCGTCATCGGTGTTGGCATCACCGGCGCCGAGCTTGCTGTAGTCGAGGGTGCCACTGGCGGCAGTGCCGTTTTCGCTGTTGACCTGCTGGCGATGCTGCACCGTGGCCACGTAGTTGTAGTGCACCGTGCTGACGTGATAACCGTCCAGGCCGTTTTCGTTTTGCAGCTTCCAGTTGCCGTCGTAGGTGTAGGCCGACTTGCCGGGCAGCACTTCCAGCTCACCGGTGGGCGACTGGGCGACCATCATGTCGAAGAACACCTTGGCGTCGCCGAGGAAGTCTTCCAGGCTGTTCTCGGCCTGCACATCAAGGCTGATGAAGACGAATCCCTTGTAGCTCTGGATGCGGGCCTTTTTCAGGCCGCGTGTGGCCTTGTCGAAGCCTTCCGGGTACTCGCCCGGTGCCTTGACCTTGACCAGGCGGCCATCGCTTTTGTAGCACCAGGCATGGAAGGGGCAGGTGAAGGTCGACTGGTTGCCCTTGCCGACGCGGGTCAGCGTCGTGCCGCGATGCTGGCAGGCATTGATCAGTGCATTGAGCTGACCGTCACCGTCGCGGGTGATGATCATCGGCTGGCGGCCGGCGCGGATGGTCACGAAGTCGTGGTTGTTGGCCAGCTCGCTTTCGTGGCAGGCGTAGATCCAGTTCTTCTCGAAGATCAGTTCCATTTCCAGATCGAACAGCTGCGGTTCGGTGAACATGTCCCGGGCGATGCGGAATACGCCTTCTGCCGGACGGAAGTCCAGGCAGCTTTCGATAAACGTTTTCCATTGCTCGACGTTTTTTTCGCCACTCATGAGGTGTACCTGTTTTTATTGGGGCTAATCGGTACGTTCATTAGAGAGAGTGGGGCGTGCCTGGGTCTATCCGCTTTGTGGGCGAAGGCAGTCCATAAAGTTTGGCGGTAACACTCAGGGGGCGGGCTGGGCAGCGAATACCCAGCGGCATGCACCAGGCGATAAACGGCTGCTGCGGTTTGCGGTAATCAGGTACTGTTCGAGCGGGCGTTCGATACCCTTTGATGGCATTTTCCGGCTCGAGTCGCCAAGCGTTATCCACTTAATTGGCGATTGCTATCCACCGGGTCAGCACCGCGATCTTGTGGCTTGGAACTTGCCTTTGCAAACCGCATACGCGCCATCAGAGCGCGCCGAAAAAAACCTTGAGTGCACCGTGATGAGCAGCAAAGTCGATCCGCAGTTTCGCGACATTCGTGTCGACAGCGATGACCTGGAGGCCGCCAGAAGCTGGATGTCCGGTATCTGCGGACCTCATCGGCTGGTGAGTGCGAACCCCGAACGGATCCGCTTTCATCACAACGCCAACATGTTCAAGTCGATGGCCACCACCCTGGGCACGATCGAATACGGTACCGATGTCACCATCGATATCGAGGACGCCGAGCACTTCAGCAGCTACAGCCTGAGCTTGCCGCTGGTGGGCGAACAGGAGCTGAGCAAGGCTGGCAGCGTGGTCAGGTCTGACCGTGATCAAGGGGTCATCATTTCCCCCAATGAACACCAGCTGCTGGCGATTT
The DNA here is from genome assembly GCF_019955895.1 of Pseudomonas sp. GL-B-12. Taxonomy (NCBI): domain Bacteria; kingdom Pseudomonadati; phylum Pseudomonadota; class Gammaproteobacteria; order Pseudomonadales; family Pseudomonadaceae; genus Pseudomonas; species Pseudomonas sp. GL-B-12. The sequence continues at coordinate 66,710 of NZ_JAHBCX010000026.1, read as the reverse complement.
CCGGTGACTGTCGCAAGGTCCAGGTGGTGATTACCCGAGTGGCGATGAGCGAGGCTCTGGAAGGGATGCTGCAACGGCCCCTGGATGCGCCGCTGCGCTTCGAGCCGGTGATGGATGCGATCGATGGGCCATCGGCGTCGTGGTGGCGCATGGCGCGTTATTTCATCGACGAGATGGAGCGCAGCAGTGAACTGTTCGAGCAGGTGGCCTTTACCCGGGACATTGAAAGCTCGCTGATCAAAGGCTTGATCCTTGCCCAGCCAAACAACTATTCGCAGGAGCTGCGGGACGCGCTGGGGGTGAAGTTGCCGCACTACCTGGTCAGGGCCCGGCAATATATTCACGACAACGCCCGGGAAGCGCTGCATCTGGAGGACATCGAAGCCGCTGCCGGCGTTTCGCGCTTCAAGTTGTTCGACGCGTTCAAGAAGTACTTCGCCCTGTCGCCGATGGCCTACCTGAAAAAGTATCGCTTGAACGCCGTCCGCCAGGAGATCCTCGAGCACGGCACGGTGCGCAGTATTTCCGGGATCGCCATGGGCTGGGGGTTCATGCACCTGGGGCGTTTTTCTACCGAGTACCGCAAGCTGTTCGACGAAACCCCGAGCATGACCTTGCAGCGCAACGAAGCCCGGCGCCAGCAGGGACTTTGAAGGGCCGCCGCGGCCTTACTTGCGTACCACCAGATCCAGCAATTGCTCACGCTCCTTGATTTTTTGCAGGACGATTTCCGAACGAATATCGGTGACGCCGGCGGTGCGGTTGAGGTGATTGACGATGAAATCCGAGAAGTGCTTGAGGTTGCGGGCCTGGACCCGCAACACATAGTTGCTCGCCCCGGTAATGACATAGGCGGTGACCACCTCCGGCCACTGCTGCACCTTCTTGATGAAGGTCTCGTGCCAGTCCTCGACGTCCTGTCGCAGCGACACATGAACGATCGCTTCCAGCTCAATGCCCAGCCGCTCGGCATTCAGCACCGCGCGATAGCCGGTGATGATCCCTTCGCTTTCCAGCAGGCGTAAACGTCGCAGGCCAGCCGAGGGTGACAAGGCGACTTTCTCCGCCAATTCCTGATTGCTGATACGGCCATCCTGTTGCAATTGATGCAGGATTCTCAGGTCTGTCGAGTCAAGATTCATGGTTTGAATAAATCCGCGTTTATTGGGGTTTGATTCGAACATTCTGCGAAATAATTACTACATGGCCGGTTACTTTGCACGAAAATTCTTCAAAGGTTCGTTCATTATCTCTCCATCGAAAGGCAAGTGAATCGCCTTGAATCAGGGCGCCTGAACCGGCTGATGCAACCTGCCCGGATGGCGTCGCATAACAAAAAACAGGACACCCGATGACGACAAGAAACAGTTGCCTGGCGCTTGATGCCCAGGACGCGCTGGCGCCCCTGCGCCAGCAATTTGCGCTCCCCGAAGGGATTATCTATCTCGATGGCAATTCCCTGGGCGCGCGGCCGGTCGCTGCATTGGCGCGGGCGCAAGCGGTGGTCGCCGAGGAATGGGGCAATGGCTTGATCCGCAGCTGGAACAGCGCAGGCTGGCGCGAGCTGTCCGAGCGTTTGGGCAACCGCCTGGCCGGTTTGATCGGTGCGGGGGAGGGTGAAGTGGCGGTGACCGATACCACTTCGATCAACCTGTTCAAAGTGCTGAGCGCTGCCTTGCGCGTACAGGCTACAAGGTCGCCGCAGCGGCGAGTGATCGTCAGCGAGTCGAGCAATTTCCCCACCGACCTGTACATCGCCGAAGGCCTCGCGCAGATGCTGCAACAGGGTTACACCCTGCGCCTGGTCGACAGTCCTGAAGCGTTGCCGCAAGCGATTGACCAGGACACGGCGGTGGTCATGCTCACCCACGTCAACTACAAGACCGGATACATGCACGACATGCAGGCCCTGACCGCGCTGAGCCACGAGTGTGGCGCGCTGACCATCTGGGACCTGGCCCATTCCGCCGGCGCGGTGCCGGTCGACCTGCACCAGGCGGGTGCCGACTACGCCATCGGCTGCACCTACAAGTACCTCAATGGCGGGCCGGGCTCGCAAGCATTTGTCTGGGTTTCGCCACAGTTGTGCGATCTGGTGCCGCAACCCCTGTCCGGCTGGTTCGGCCATTCGCGCCAATTCGCCATGGAGTCGCATTACGAGCCGTGCAGCGGCATCGCCCGCTACCTGTGCGGCACCCAACCGATTACCTCATTGGCGATGGTCGAGTGCGGCCTGGATGTGTTCGCCCAGACCGACATGGCCAGCTTGCGCCGCAAATCCCTGGCCCTGACGGACTTGTTCATCGAACTGGTCGAGCAGCGTTGCGCGGCTCACGAACTGAAGTTGATCACGCCCCGTGAGCACGCCAAACGTGGCAGTCACGTCAGCTTCGAACACCCGGAAGGTTATGCGGTGATCCAGGCCCTGATCGAGCGGGGCGTGATTGGTGACTACCGCGAGCCGCGCATCATGCGTTTTGGTTTCACCCCGCTGTACACGACCTTTACCGAAGTCTGGGATGCGGTACAGATCCTCGGCGAGATCCTCGACCGGAACACCTGGTCGCAAGCGCAATTCCAGGTTCGCCACAGCGTGACCTGAACCCTCCGACATCCGATTCCTGCCGCAGGATTTTCTCCGCGGCAGGGCTTCGGCCGCCGGCAATAACCAGTTCTGCAATCACAATAATAAGGAGCACGCAGAATGAAACTGTCCCTCTGGCCTGCCTTGCCGCTCGCCATCTCCAGTTGCCTTGGCCAAATGGCCTGTGCCGCTTCTGACAACGGATTTGTCGAAGACAGCAGCCTCACCCTGACCAACCGTAACTTTTATTTCTACCGCAATAACCTCAACAACCCGGGCGGGCAGAACTATCGGGACGAGTGGGCCCACGGGATCATGCTCGATTACCGCTCCGGCTACACCCAGGGCACGGTGGGGTTCGGGGTCGATGCCTATGCGCAGTTGGGCCTCAAGCTCGACAGTGGCAAGGGACGCACGGGTACGGGTTTGTTGCCGGTCGATGCCGATGGCCGTCCCGAGGATGAGTACTCCGAAGCGGGTGGCGCGGTGAAGGCGCGGATTTCGCAGACCGAGCTCAAGTACGGCAACCTGACCCCACTCAACCCGGTGTTCGGCACCGGCAATGCGCGACTGTTCACCAGTGTTGCCACCGGCTTTCAGCTGACCAGCAATGAACTCAAGGCATTGCAACTGGACATTGGTCACTTCACCGCCGGCAACGACAGTAATTCGACCAATGCCAATGGCGCGCTGAAGGCGCTGTACGCCGGCGTGGAAACCCGCAGCGTCGATTATCTGGGCGGCAGTTATGCCCTGAGCGATCAACTGAGTGTCAGCCTGTACGGTTCGCAGTTCACCGACATCTGGCGCCAGTACTACGGCAATGCCAACTACACCTATGCCCTTGGTGAAGGCCAGTCGCTGAACCTGGATTTCAATCTCTATCGCACCAACGACAGCGGCCAGAGCCTGGCCGGCAAGATCGACAACACCACCTGGTCGCTGGCCACCGCGTACAAGTTCGGTGCCCATCGAGTGACCTTGGCGTATCAGCGGGTCGATGGCGATGAGCCGTTCGATTACCTGGGTTTCGATCAGCAACCGGGCACCTCGATTTTCCTCGCCAACTCGATTCAGGTCCTCGACTTCAACGCCCCCAACGAACGCTCCTGGCAACTGCGTTACGACCTGGACATGGCGCCTTTCGGCGTACCGGGCCTGAGCTTCATGTCGCGTTACGTCAGTGGTGACCACATCGATGACAGCCATTACGAGGGCGGACCCAATGGCGCCTATGGACGTTACGGCGATGACGGCAAGCGCTGGGAGCGCGACCTCGAAGCGCGCTATGTCGTGCAGTCAGGCAAGGCCAGGGACCTTTCAATACGCGTGCGTCAGGCCAGTGTGCGCTCCACCTCGCAGGTCGCCCGCGCCGACACCACCGACAACAACGAAGTGCGGGTGATCATCGAGTATCCACTGAGTATTTTCTGATCCGTGTCCTGCTGTGCGTGGCTGATCCCCACCGTTAAACCTACGACGTGCTCTTCAAGAAAGACAAAATCCAGAGGACATAAAAATGACCGATAACTCCGGTTTCGAAACGATATCCAAGCGTGAACACGGCCTGCGGCGTCAGCTGACGTCGGGGCAGATGAGCATGATCGCCATTGGCGGTGCAATCGGCACCGGGCTGTTCATGGGCAGCGCCTATGCCATCGGCTATGCCGGGCCGAGCGTGTTGCTCAGCTACGCCATCGGCGCAATCATCACCTTGCTGCTGATGGGCTGCCTGGCGGAAATGACCGTGGCCCATTCGACCTCGGGTTCGTTCGGTGCCTACGCCGAATTTTATGTCAGCCCGCTGGCCGGGTTCCTGGTGCGTTATGCCTATTGGGCGGCGATTGTGCTCGCGGTCGGCACGGAAGTGACGGCGGTGGCGATGTACATGAAGTACTGGTTTGCCAACGTGCCGGAGTGGATATGGATCGTCTCGTTCTCCAGTGTGTTGATCGTGCTCAACGCCATCAGCGTGAAGACCTTCGGCACCTTCGAGTACTGGTTCTCGACCATCAAGATCGGCGCGATTGTCGGCTTCATCATCCTGGCGGTGTATGTGGTGTTCGGTTCCGGCAACCCGGAATACGGCGTGCACAATTACACCGCTCACGGCGGTTTCTTCCCCAATGGTCTGCAAGGGATGTGGATAGCGGTGATCGTGTCGATCTTCAGCTACCTGAGCGTGGAGATGATCGCGGTGGCCGCCGGTGAGGCGAAAGACCCGGAACAAGCAGTGAGAAAAGCCTTTCGCGGGACTATCGTGCGCCTGGTGGTGTTCTACCTGCTGACCCTGGCGTTGATGCTGGCGATCGTGCCTTGGGTCCAGGCTGGCCATGCCCAGAGCCCGTTCGTCACGGTGATGCAAGCCATCGGCATTCCCGGCGCCACCGGCGTGATGAATTTCGTCATCCTGATCGCGGCGTTGTCAGCGATGAACAGTCAGCTTTACATCACCACGCGCATGATGTTCAGCCTGTCCCGTGCCGGCTACGCACCAAAATCCATGGGAGTGTTGAGCAAGACCGGGATCCCGCTGAACGCGCTGTTGCTCTCCAGCTCGGGTATCGCCCTGGCGACGTTGCTCAACATCCTGTACCCGGAAAGTTCGTTCACCCTGATGATGGCGATCTCGATGTTCGGCGCGATCTTTACCTGGTTCATGATCTTCCTGACGCACTTCTGTTTCCGTCGTTTTCACGAACGCAATGGCAACCGCAAACTGTCGTTCCGCATGCGTCTGTTTCCCTACAGCACATTGCTGGGGCTAGTACTGATGGGGGCGGTGATGATCACGACCTACTTCACTGAAGCCTTCAAGATGACCCTGGTGTTCGGTGTGCCGTTCCTGCTGGTGCTGTCGATTGTCTACGGTATTTTCTTCAGGAAAACCAGGGCGGTCACGGCGCTGAGTGCGCAGCCCAAGCTATAGCCTGAAGGTCGTGCCGGGGCGGTGAAGTTCAGTCAGGTCGATGCCTGGGCAATGCCCGGAACCTGACGATGCGTCGCCCCGGGCTCGATCAGGTTTCGGATTGATACTCGGGTTGTTGTTGATTTTTCAGGGTGCATTTCAATGGCGGGTGTTGGTCGATTCTGTTGAAAAAGTCGGTCTCGGTGGCCGTCGCCTGTTCAGAGCTCAAAAAGCGTGCGTTTTGGGCGTTGCTGCGTAAAAAACCAAGGCAATTCCGCCGTCCAAACGATTCAGATTTCAACGTGGGCAACGGTCCTCAAGAGTCTTGATTAACCCGTTGTCTTGATGCCCACAGCCCCCCAGTTAATTATGTGGGGCGCACAACATCAAAGGTGAATCGGAGCCGCGGTCCGGAAAAGAAACCGCGGCGACCGATCAATCAGGCGGCGGGGAGCAGGCCTTTCTGTTTGGCGACATGAGTCGCCAGTGCGTCCATCAAGTCCGGGGACAGGCAGTCATAGGGTTCCAGGCCGATCGAGCGCAGGCGCTCGCGGATAGCCTTCATTTGCGCTGGCGGTGTGCCGGTTTCGATGATGGAGGACACGAACGCCGCAAATCCCGGCGCAGCCCATCCGCTCTGTGGCGAAAGCTCGGTGTGGACGAAGTCCAGGCCATAAAACGCATGGTCCTTGTTCTCGATGCGCCCAAAGAGATGGGCGTGACACTGCTTGCAGGCGTGGCGCTGGATGGTGGCGGTTTCATCGACAATCGCCAGTTTTTCGCCGTGGGCAATGACGCTGACCTTATCTCGAGGCACCACGGCGATGACGGCGAATGTCGCGTTTTGTGGTTTCCAGCATTTGCTGCAGCCGCACGCGTGGTTATACAGAGTTTGTGCGTCGATCTTGACCTCGACCTTGTCGGTCGCACACAGGCATTGCAGGGTGCCACCTTTGAAATTCGCGGCGGCGGGTTGGATACCATTGTCCAGTGCAGGGTGAAGTTGCAAGGTGCTCATGCTGGCGTCTCCGTTTCAGGGTGTCAGACAAAAGTGCCTGGGGCCGTGCCCCAGACCGGTAGTTCATCGGAACTCGATGACGGCGCGGATTGATTTGCCTTCATGCATCCGATCGAACCGCGGCGGATTTCGAAAAGGACACAGTGCATAAACGAGTGACCTCCTTCGGTGCGACCGGTCGGTTACCCAGATCAAGAATAGTCTGCGATGACGCCTCGAGCGCACGGACGAGTGTGCCGAATTCAGAACGCCAGCGAGAGCCAGGCGCGGTACCCCACTTGACGCATCAATGGTCACACAGTGGATCGTTTGTAGGGACGGACTTCATTACCGTGGTGTCTGTTATCAGCATCCCTGCCTAAGGCGGATAATCGGGGAGGCGTATCAGTCAAAAAGCGTCACGGCAGATCCTCACTGTTGCCGCTGACGCGGCCCCCAACAGCCAAATGCGCGCCGATGTTGGCCGCACGGACCAATCCATGCTTTCTACTACCGACTGCGCAGGCAATCCAAAAAAATCTCAACGTTGAACGTATCAAGTGTGTTTTCACACAGCCTGGGCCCATGGCTGACATTCAAGACAGGCGCCAAATGGCCGGTGTTGTGCCCCTTGGGAGACAACGATGGCCAATCGAAGAGAAAAATAAACGGTCGCTGCCGACGAAAATCCAAGCTACTTGCCATTCCTGGCATGCGCTACCTTCGTTCGAACACCATCAAAATACTGGGACTTCAGCTCTGTCGTTAACGGCCCAAGGATGGGGTTTGCTTTGAATCGGGCCAACAGATGCTCAATCACCCGATCTACCTTGGCGTAGGCAGCAGTGACGCTTGAAGGCACCAGCGGATCAAACTCAATCCCTTCCATCTCGATATCGAGTCGTTTCAACACGGGTTCGGCGTCCAGGATCTGGTGGCGTATCTCATCCGGCGAGCATCGCATGTTTGACCGCCTTGTTTGCTGTACGTACAAGCGGCACACCTTTTGTTAACTGCTGAATCGGGTGAAGCCGACAGGGGCTGGTGTGTACTGTCTTAAAAGTGAAACAAAATTGTCGCGCAGAAGTATTACTGAAATATTTAATTCCTATGATCGAGGGAGTTTTTTCAGGTTAACTCTCTCATGCGTCGAGCTGTGTTCAATCAAGTTGGCGGTCCGCGTTTTCTTAAGAACGTTCTAAAGTTGATGAGATGAATTGGAGATCTAAATTCAGCCAATCTTGGGAGGCCTCATGGCTATGGTCGAAGCTCGGCGTAGACTACTCTGGCATGGCATGTTCTTAGTGTTCCTGGGTCTTTGCACAGGCCTGTTCGAGCTGCAGTTCAGCAATCCGCGTTTAGGGCTTGCTGCGCACCTCGAAGGAGTAATGAATGGAATCCTGCTCTTAGCGTTTGGCGCAGTCTGGATGGAGATACACCTTGGCACACGCACAAAGGCAGTTGCGTACTGGACGGCTCTTTACGGCGCCTATTCAAACTGGGCGTTTACGGTACTGGCTGCCACTCTCGGGACGATGTCCGTGTCGCCTATCGCGAGTGGTGGACGCATGGGGGAACCGTGGCAGGAGAGCTTAGTGACGGCAGGGTTTGGAACTGTGGGAGTCGCCATCATAGTCGCTGTTGTTCTCATGCTGTGGGGGTTGAGCAACACAACCGCCACTCACTGAATGGGCAGAGGTGACGCGCTTTGAGGTAGAGGTTAAAAGTTCGCTCAGCCTCATCGGTTGCCAGCTTGTCCTCAGCCTCCTGAAATCCTGCCGCGATCCTTAGCAGTTCCTGGGCGTCAGCCTCAAGGCCAGACTCCGAAAGCCTCACAGCTACCTGCATCAGATCGACGCCCGACCATTTGAGCAGGGCGGCCGCCTGCTTCAGGTCTCGGCGCAGGTCTTGGTTCGGTTTGGTGAGCCCCATGATCCCCACCTAAATATCACCGCCAGGCCAGCTACCCATCTCTGTAATGCGCACAATCTTTCCTGCCTTCACCTCGTCCGCATGCGCAATCAGCCGGTCTGCCAGCCGGTGCAGCTTTTCGATCTTCAGCGTCGCTTCCTTCATCTCGACCTCGTTGTACTGCTTTGCTGCTCCGAATAAGTCATGGGCAGCCTGTGCTATGGCATGCGAAGCAGCTTTCAGGTCGCGACACAACTGTTGGTTGGACTGGACTGAGGGCATGGGATGGGACTCCGGCGAGGTGGCGGATCAACTAGTACCGCCCTAGCACCCTGCTTGGGGCGAGGATGTTGCCGACGTAGTGGATCTTCTCGATGTCGCTGCGCTCGATCGTGCGGCGCTCACCATAGATGTTGTACCGGTGCAAGTTGATTGGCCGGGGCAGTTACTAGCTCCTAAGTATGTGGTCGATGGTTGTGGTGGTTATACGGCCAAGAGGATGTCGCGGTATCGGCCGATGGGCTCGGTGGCGGGGCGGCCAGCTCTTCAAGGTGGGCGATGATGTCGTTCGGCTTGAGCACCAGTACGTCACTGTCCAGGGTGTCCAGAATCATCTCGGCAGTGTTGCCGATCAATGCGCCGGACAACCCGGTACGGGCCACGCTACCGATTACCGTGAGTGCGGCTTCGAGCTTGTGTGCGATGTACGGGATCAACACATCGGCTGAGCCTTCCTCGATATGCAGGCGATCGTCGCTGATGTTGAATTCTGCCTGGAACGTCTTGCACAGTTCGCGATATAGAGCCTGAATGCTTTCCTTGAGCTGGAGTACGGGGTTGGCTGCCGAGAGCAGGGGGTAGGGGTGGGCGCTCATCATGTGTAGTGTGCCGCCGGCCATTGCGGCGATGTCGTAACCGTGGCTAACGATGCCTGAATGCAGGACGCGGTGCTCCACGTCACTGTTACCGGCATCAATGGCCGCGAGAATGGTGCCGCCGGTCCAGGGTCTTGCGGTTTTTACTATCAGTACCGGGCTGGGGCAGTATCGCAAGAGCTTCCAGTCCTCGGGGGTGAGAAGGGCTTTCATCAGTGATGTGTGGGGTAGGTGCTGCTTGATTACCAAGCCGCATCCCACCGCCTGTTGGGCGGCGATGATGGTTTTGTGTGAACTTCCGTACCAGGCCTGCTGGGTACTGACGCTATAACCTTCCTGTGTCAGTTCGACTTGAATGTCGTTCAGGTAAGAGCCATGGTGGTTTCCCTTGTCGCAGGCCAGCAGATGCAGGTGCGACCGGGTAGCGCCGGCAATCATTTTGGCTCTGTTCAAGATCAGATCCCTGGACTGCTGTGAATCCACTACCACCAACGTGTTGCGAATGGTGTGCATGAGTGTCTTCCTTTGCTGAGTACAGTTTTCTTGTGGGTGGCGGGGTTTCTTGGCCTATACCCTTTCGAGCTGGGTTTACGCGTACTGGCCAACCGTTGCCCGCCTGTTAGCCGAAAGTTCACTTACCTGCACCATGCAGTCGACATCTAAAGTCGAATCTTGCCCAATCAGTCCGATTGTGACGCTTGAATCGAGCAGGCATTGAAAGCCAGGAAACTGCCGCTGATCGTTTATGCAACTACGCAATATGACTCTCTAGCACTGGCGCCGTTGTTCCATTGCATCTATATTAAACAGAGAAAGTTGTAACGCGGTCGGTACACTTTGCCTCGGAGGAATCGCGTTACTTGTTGTCGGTTGCGCTATTGACAAAGGAAGCGCAATAGCATCTGCCGCCTCAATGCCTCGATTGGCTGCGCCTTTATCCAGCTGAACAAATTCCCCACCCCAAGTGGATGCCCAGATCTTGGAGTTATGGTCGAGTTGCTCTCCGGCGAGCGTTTTTGCTCGCGCAACTCAATGATTGAGTATGGTGGCTATTCTGCTTGATGCTTAGTTAGTTAGTCGGCTGAGCTAGTTGATTTTCTGCTAAGTAAACTCTAAATAAATCCCATTCGATCTGATGAAATAGCACATTTGCTGCTGATCGAAACACTTTAAGCAGATTCCCATTATCCAATGCCAAGTATGCCGAATAATTCAAGCAGACTTGTCGCGGGGGTTTCCAGAGTGCATTGGGCCAGATGCTGCCATAGACTCGATCGCTTGTTTTTTTCAAGCGCCGTTACGCGAAGAGACAATGTGCACGTCCGATGTCGCCGTGACTGGGACTTGCTTGAAGGCCGGATTTTGGCCGATAGCAGTCTGTCGAATCAGCTTGAGCTTAGCTTGAATGAACACGCAGCCACATTAAACAAGCTCACCAAAGCACCCCCAAGGAGCAGCCATCGGCAGCTCCTTGGGGATCTCCTTCTTCATTCAGATTGTGCCAGGCATAAAAAACTACCCTCAGGCCTGCGGAACTCATCGAAATGAGCATCGTAGGTGCTTATCGATGACAATCACTCCTCTGAAACCCCTGGGTGCTAAGCAGGACGCGGTGCTTCAACAGGCGGGGTTCCGTCGTGAAACATCGTCTTCAGTTGAGCACGCAGTTCTGGTGAGTCGGTGTGCTTGTGAACACTGACCGCATGCTGCGCGGCGGCCTCGAGCAGTTCGTTTTCAGAGTCTGCAGACAGTGCGATTGAGCAGTGGGAATCGCTCGGAAACTCGCGGCAGTCGATGTATTTACGCGCCATGAATGTTTTCCTCCCTACGACGAAGGCAGGCCGTGGCCTGCGTGAACGATCGCTCGACGCGTCTCCCATACATCAAACACGACTGCATGCCACATCGAGTGTGCCGATCGTTAAAGTATAGGCCCACCGATGTCAGGGTAGTTGTGCCAGACATAGAAAACGGCTGCGCGGAAACAGGGAACAGATCACGACGGCTCGGCATTTACCTGAAATCGTGGTCTGTCCCTTTTTATGCTGGTTACGTGGCAACTACTAATGACTTCACAGCCAGAAGTCATTCATTGTGGGTGTAGCCGGCGCTGCTGCCAGATTCCTGAGCTGCCCCATCCCGCCCTTCAAAAACGAACAGATTTTGCCACTCACGCTGAACGCAATCTGCCATGGTCTTATTAGTTTTTCAGGGTGCAGGGGGGGCGCTGACTCAATGCTGAACCGACGAATGGGTAGCTACTACATGGCCTCTGCGATCATGGGGATCTCGCCTTGGAACTGCCAAAAAATGCGAGGGTGGTTTCCTGCGCCGCCCTGGCATCCATTCACGCGCGCAATGCCTCAGGCGCTGCCAAAAAAGATGTCGGTACTCTGAACATGGGTCCCGGGCTGCACATCGGCCGATACTCCGAGACGGGATGGGAGATTCAGACTACGTAGGAGAGGAGACGGGATGACACCAAGGAATGGCGTCGCATGTTCCGCTTGTGAATGAGGACATGGCACTGGTACTCGAGGTCGCCTGGGCTTTAATCGATGTGTGCTGCTGGAGGCAGGTGGCCTTTTCCGTTCGTCTGTTCTTCCGGTAAGCACCTGAATGAGAGGCGCATCCAAAGGACCACCACCTATGCTTAGCACACCCCTCATTAGCGTCATCGCCCATGCCTGTAGCCGTCTCCTTCGAGTTACTTACCTCAAGGCTGCGTGTTCCCGCTGCCCCCCTGAACAGGCAGGTCATCGATGTATCAGAACTTAGCGCTGCTTGCCGCCTTCCTCCTTACCTACAGCATATTTGCGGGGCGTTTCGAGTCACGCCTGCTCAATGGCCCGCTTATGTTCATGCTTGCCGGTCTGCTTCTCGGCCCGGCATTTCTGGGCATTCTGCAACCCCGGATTGACAGGGATGGTCTCAAGTTCCTGGCTGAGCTGACGCTGGCGATCGTTCTGTTCAGCGATGCGGCCAATGCCGACTTGAAAGTCCTGCGGGCCAATGAAGGACTTCCGCTGCGCTTGCTGATGATAGGGCTACCACTGACCATAGCGGGTGGTTGGCTGGTCGGCGTCTGGCTGTTCCCACAGGTCCCACCGTTGGAATTGGCAATACTGGCAACCCTTCTGGCTCCCACCGATGCTGCGCTCGGTAAGGCTGTTGTGAGCAATCACAAGGTTCCCGCGTCCGTGCGTGAAGGGTTAAACGTCGAGAGCGGGTTGAATGATGGAATCTGCGTTCCAGTGTTGCTTATGTTTTTGGCATTGTTGGTCGAACAGCAGACACAGTCCCCTCTCTCACTGGCATTAGAGTTAGTTGTTGAGGAACTGGGCATCGGTGCATTCATCGGTATTAGCCTTACGCTCCTCGCCTGGCAGTTGCAGCGCTACTCCGGAAAACACCAGTGGCAAACGCCCATGTGGTCACAATTGATCCTGCCCGGGCTCGCCATTCTGTGCTTTGCCACAGCGCAAACACTAGGTGGTAGCGGGTTTATCGCCGCGTTCGTCGGTGGGTTGCTCGCAAGTTTTCTGTTTACCGAGCAAAAGCACCAGATGCTCAAGGCCAGCGAAGAGTTCGCCAGCCTGTTATCGGTCATTACCTGGGTCGTATTTGGCGCACTGGTGATCCCTTGGGCCTGGAGCAGCCTCACCCTGAACATCTGGCTTTACTCGGTGCTCAGCCTGACCGTGATTCGCATACTGCCCGTGCTGATTAGCCTGGTGGGAACCCGCTTCGATTTCGAAACCCGCCTTTTCATCGGTTGGTTCGGCCCGCGAGGTCTGGCCAGCATTGTCTTCGCCGTCATGATATTGGCCTATCCCCTACAAGAAAGTCGTACCTTGGTGGCTACTGCCGTCTGTACCGTTTTACTCAGCGTGCTACTACATGGTCTGAGTGCCAATCCATGGGTTGCACGGCTGGCCAGTCGCGATCAGTGAGATTTTTCAGAAATACCACGATTTTTTACGGGTGTTAGCGTTGTGACGTGATGATCACTACAAACGAACGGCTTATCAGCCGTCATCTACAAAGGGCGGCGTGTAGTTGTTTGAAGCCAATTACGTGAGTGGCATCTTGGGTCGTTCTCTGCCGGTCGCCGATCCTGATCCCTCTAGGCAGTCTGTGCGCATGGGCTACACTCAAAGGTGCGCCGATTTAATCCTACTTGCGGGGGCGCTTGAGAAATACTCGCTAAAGCGGAGTAGCTACCATGCCTACTCTTTCGATTGATTCACACACCCGTCTGCTTATCGCCAAAGCCATCATCTCTACCACAGGTGAAGCCGAAGCTATTCGTATCGTCCCGCTGCCGGACGGCGGTCAACTATTGCTGATGTTCAACTGCGGGCATATCGCCGTCGACCTCGTATCGGATCAGGACGATCTGTTCGACTACCACCGCCTCGTGTTCGACGTATCTGCACAGGTCATTGCCGACATGGAAAGCCATCGCGGCGAATAGGTCGGGTTGTTCCGATCCTGAGAAACTAGGCCGTCTCGCGAGACGGCCTTTTCACAATAGTTCGCGACGGGCTCGCTGTTGGCGCAGTCGCTCAGAAACCGTAGGTTTGCGTGTCACTGGTGACACTGACCGGGCTGGACCATGTCCTTGCTCGGATGGACTGCCTGCGTAGTTCGCCAAGCTACTCTCGCGGGTCTCGCGCACCAACGCATGATCGGCGCGTTCGGATTCAGTCAATGGCAGCTCAGAGGCCCACCTGACCCTTTCAGGATCTGGCTCAGGTGGCGGTTCAGGTTCACGTGGTGGTGTGGGATTCTGCCATGCGCAGGCGTCCTGTGGTGTAACCTCGACGGCCATGGCGGGGTCAGCGTACACCGCCTTGCTCAATGCGAACGCGACCCGACGCGCTGCTTCGAATTCGGTCAGGTTGTTCGTATTGAATTGCTGGTTTATTTGAATGTCGGGATCGTCTTTCGGCATGGGTGGGAAAATTCCTAGGATGGATAGTCAACTGGACGACTTCAGCATTCAAATTGAGGCCCTGTCGAGGCACGCTGTGAATGGCCCTTAAGCTTTTAGCAGCTGAATGACTGCTTCTCGCAGCTTTTCGCGAATGACCGTTTCTGGCCCAGAGTGTGTAAAAACGTACGTCGAGGTGCATCACATCCAGCTAGCAAGCTAGGCCAACCGGCGGAACGCTCTGACGAACATAATAATTGTCGAATTCACTGCTTTCGACGAATTGGAAGCCACGGCGAGTATAAAAGCGATTCGAAGCGCTTTCTTTGAGAGCACCAACTTTAATAGGAAGCGCAACCGCATCCGCCTCTTTGAAAATCTGTGTGAGAACAGCAGAGCCTATCCCTGATCCTTGCGCGTTCGGTCTCACATACAAGTGGTCGAGCAAGAGTTCATTGTGGTGATGCTTGACCACTACAAAACCAACCCTCTCTCCAGATACCTCGATGTAGTGTGTGTTGTGGGCTTCAAAACCGCTAAGAAACCGCTCGCGCGCGCGCACTGGATCAAATCGCCCGACACGCTCCAGACTTTCGCGCATAGCCTCAATTCGAATGGCTACAAGATTGTCCAAGTCGCTTTGTTGAGCTAGGACCAAAACGACTGGGGAATTTTGATTGGGTGTGACGGGCATATTTTGCGCTCTAACTACCATCCAGGGATGGCCAGTATAGAGAGCCTGATATGTGGTTCCCAGTTTGGCTTCACCGTCGAATACAGACATCCACCTCAAATGCGAATGAAGGGCTGCCTCTCTGTACTATTATTTTTGCGTATTCATTTACAGGGGGAAGCCAGTGAAACGCTTCATCCAAGGTGAACATCGAGGCCAAAGCACCTTACTTCCCGAAAGCCTCGACGACTACGTCAGCGATACCAATCCGGTGCGCGTAGTCGACGTCTTTGTCGACGAACTCGACCTGGTCAATCTGGGTTTTTAAGGTGCGATCCCAGCCGATACGGGCCGGCCTGCTTACCACCCGGCGATCTTGCTGAAGATCTACATCTACGGCTATCTCAACCGCATCCAGTCGAGTCGACGTTTGGAGCGAGAAGCTCAACGCAACATCGAGCTGATGTGGTTGACTGGGCGTTTGATGCCGGATTTCAAGACCATCGCCAACTTCCGAAAAGACAACAGCAAGGCCATCCGAGGCGTCTGTCGCCAGTTCGTCGTGCTGTGTCAGCAATTGGGACTGTTCGGAGAACATCTGGTCGCCATCGATGGCAGCAAATTCAAAGCAGTCAACAATCGCGACCGCAATTTCACCAGCGCCAAGCTGAAGCGGCGAATGGAAGAAATTGAATCGAGCATCAACCGTTACCTGACGGCACTCGATGCAGCTGATCGGCAAGAACCAACAGCTTCCGAGCCCAGCGCCGTGCGGCTGGAAGAGAAAATCGCCAAGCTCAAAACTCAAATGAAGGAGCTTCAGGCGATCGAAATCCAGCTCAATGAATCGCCGGATAAACAGGTCTCACTGACCGATCCAGACAGCCGCTCCATGATGACTCGCGGCACTGGAATCGTCGGTTACAACGTGCAGACAGCGGTCGATACCCAGCACCATTTGATCGTTGCGCATGAGGTGACCAACGTCGGTTCCGACCGCGATCAACTCAGCTCGATGGCCAAGCAGGCCCGCGAGGCGATGGCGTCAGAAACGCTTTCGGTAGTGGCTGACCGAGGTTACTTCAAAAGCGAAGAAATCCTGGCTTGTCACGATGCAGGCATCACCGCCTATGTGCCCAAGCCGATGACCTCTGGAGCCAAAGCAAACGGGCGTTTCAATAACGATGCCTTCATCTATGACGCGGCAAAAAACGAATACGTTTGCCCGGCTGGAGAGGTGTTGATTTGGCGCTATACCAACGTTGAAAAAGGCCTGACGTTGCACCGTTACTGGAGTTCCAACTGCCAGGGCTGCGAACTGAAATCGAAGTGCACACCGAGCAAGCAACGGCGAGTTCGGCGATGGGAGCATGAAGCCGTATTGGAGGAAATGCAGAACAGGCTGAGCAACGCCCCGGAGATGATGCGGATCCGAAAACGGACAGTTGAGCATCCCTTCGGGACGCTCAAGCAATGGATGGGCGCGACACACTTCCTGACCCGAAAGCTCAACGGGGTGAGCGCCGAGATGAGCTTGAACGTGCTCGCCTACAACCTGAAACGGGTCATGAAAATCATCGGTACCACTAGCTTGATGAAAGCGTTAACGGCGTAAAAACCGGTCTTTTTACCCCATCCAAAAGACTTTAAGAGGCAGCTGAGCCGTTTTAACTGTTCCTGAAAACGTCTTGACCTTGATCAGTTTGCGAAACGTGAGCACGGTCTCCTAGCATCTATATAGAAAACCCAATCTGACGTTTTTACACACTCTGGGCCGATTTCGGCCTGTTACGACGGGCCGCAATCGAGCGATTCGGTTGAAAAAGTCGACCCGGCCAAGTGGGGAATTGATCGAATCCAGGCGTATATTGATAGTGTCGATCCTGATAGTTGAGGCGATAGTCAATCGTCGGTGGTGTGACAGGCGAGAGCGCTGGGGGAGCTAGATAACCCGGAACGTTTGGAGGTGTTACATGAGCCAATATCAACGACTCTTTCTGATAGCTGGTCCAGCCATGCGTCACACCCCAGCGTTGGAGCGAGCTGTCGCCATTGCCGAAGCCACCGGCGCAGCGCTGCACATCACGGTGTTTATCGAAGACTCCAACCTCTTGGGTTTGATGAGCGCCAGTGCGCGTTTTCGTGAGGCTTGTCAGCAAGAGAACGAAAAGTGGCTGAAGGATGAAGCCGATCTAATCCGCGGGCGCGGGGTCATGGTGAGTACCGAAGTGCTTGTTACGCGAACCGCGCTGCAGGAAATACTTCAGCATGTAGCAGAAATGCAGCCGGATCTGGTTATCAAGGACGTGCAACACGAGTCAGCGCTCAAACGCGTTTTCATTACACCTCTGGATTGGCAACTGCTGCGCGAATGTCCGGTGGCTGTGCATCTGGTCAGCGATGTCAGGTGTCCACTTCCGCGGGTGGTAGTGGCGGCAGTCGATCCGTCACAACCCGAGACTCAGATCACTGGCATCAACGACCGCATCATCCAGGCGGCGAACGGGTTGTCTATGCAATGCAACGCGGAGCTGCATCTGCTGCATGCCTACGATCTATCGTTGACACATATATCCGACGCAGGCGCTGGTGCAGTGACGATGCCAGGCTTCAGCATCGATGTACGCAAGTCACTGCATAAGTCATTTACCGCATTGGCCGACCACTATGGCGTACCCATTGAGCGACAACACTTCGTTACAGGGCCGCCTGGCAAAGCGCTAGCCGACTTTGCAGCGCATCACCGGGCCGATGTGATCGTCATGGGAAATGCGCATCGCAAGGGTCTGGGCAAATGGGTGGGCAGTACGACGGAGCAGGTTCTGTATCAAGTGCCCTGCAACATTTTCGCCGTTACGGGTTCTGCGGAGCAGTGAATGGATTCGCTATTGAATGACTCGCAAAGAGCGCCTCAGCGACTGGGACGGGATTCTTTGCGGGCGCGTGTTGAGATATCCCGGTAGGTATCGCCAGCTCCAACCGACACTTTGCAGATGTTCAGCCAGACGAACACAAATCCATCCCTTTTCCCATGATTGCTCGCCCTTGTTCCGTCTCAGCAAGAACCACTTCGGTTGGATTGGCTATTGCATAAAAAATACGGCATACCTCTGGAACCATTTTGATAGTGTTTAACACGTTCCACCCATAGCGGTCGCTGGCGGACCTCAAGAGTTAATCTCGGACACATAGCAGTCAGTTCTCTGACTGTCCGTATATGGCTGCTGATTACGATCGGCTGTTCTCGAAGCCAAATGGTCCGTAACGGCGGCGAGTAAATGTTACGGAACTGAATCTGAGCTGCATCTCGTTTTCATCGTGGCGATAAGACGTACAAATAACGGGCACGATCTTAGCTGCGCAAGGGGATGCTGGCTTATTGTGATCTACACTCCTTGGGCGTGTGAGTTGGCGCTTCGCCACAGGATTTACTTAGTCGCCAAGTAAAGAGACAGACCTGAATTTCAGTTGGGTCGCGGTCTGGGTGGGGCATGCCAGTCGATCAGCAAAAACCCTTGTCTGGCAATCGTGTATCAGGCGAGTTCGACAACGCCTGGATTGAAGCCCTGATCGCCAACTTGACTTGGCACTACTGAAAAAAGTCGGGAGGGTTTCAGGCATTCAAATTACTTCACCGTGGTCATGAACACTCACGGTGCCAGCTTGCTCAAAACTAACGAGGTGGAAATGAACGGGAAGTCTAACCGGGGCTGGACAATGGCTGCGGCACTCGTCGTAGTGGGTTCAACGCTTCTCGCGGGGTGTGCGAGCAAGGCGGATTCGATCACGCAGGCAGACAAGGCCGATGTGGCCAAGGGCGTGCCCGCGCCGAGTCTCGAGCAGACTAAGGCGATCGCCGAGGAAGGCTTTATCTACGGCTTGCCGCTGGTCATGAACTACGCCGTGATGAACGAGTTTGCGGTGGACTCTAGTTCCAGCCAGTTCAAGGCCCCCTTCAACCAACTGCACAACGAGCATCGGGTCGCGACGCCCGCTGACACCGCCGTAATTACGCCAAACAGCGACACCCCATACTCGATACTCTGGACCGACCTGCGCGCAGAGCCTCTCGTGATCACGGTGCCGGCAGTCTCCAAAAAGCGCTACTACTCGGTGCAGCTAATCGACGGCAACACCTATAACTACGGCTACATCGGGAGCCGGGCAACTGCCAGCGCACCCGGGAGCTATCTGATTGCAGGCCCCGATTGGAAGGGTGCGACACCCCCTGGCATCGATAAAGTGTTCAATTCCACGACCCCCTTCGCACTGACGTTGATCCGGACCCAGTTGTTCAATCCAGCCGACATGCCGAATGTCGAGAAGGTTCAGGCGGGTTACAAGGTCCAGCCGCTTTCCGCTTTCCTCCATCAACCAGCGCCGCTCGCTGCCCCGAAGATTGATTTCGTACCGGCCACCACGGATGGCATCAAAGACAACTTCTTTGAGTACCTGTCGGCCGCGTTGGAGTATGTGCCGCCATCGGCTGACGACAAGGAGATCCGGTCGAAGCTGGCCAGCATCGGCATAGGCCCCGGCCGGAGCTTCGAATTCAAAGACCTATCGCTCGAGCACAAGGCGGTGGTCTTGCTGGGGATGAAGGCTGGCGACGAGAAGGTTGACAAGTTTCTCTCGAGCGGAATGAAAAATATCAACGGCTGGAACGTCGGCGCGTTCTTCGGCGACCAGGCATTCTACAAGGCCGACTGGCTGATGCGTGCCGGCGCCGCGAAGGGCGGCCTTTACGGCAATGACGCCGTTGAGGCGATGTACCCCTATACCCGCACCGACGGCAACGGCCAGACGCTGGATACCAGTAAGCGCAACTACACGCTCACCTTCCCGGCCGGCAAACTGCCGCCAGTCAATGCCTTTTGGTCGGTGACCATGTACGACGGCAAGAGCCAGCTGCTGATCAAGAATCCGCTCAACCGTTACTTGATCAATTCGCCGATGCTGTCGGCCATGAAGAAAAACGCGGATGGTTCACTGACGCTGTACATCCAGAAGGACTCCCCCGGCAAGGCCAAGGAGGCCAACTGGTTGCCGGCGCCTGATGACACGGTCTATCTGGTGATGCGTCTCTACTGGCCGAAGACCGCACCGCCTTCGATTCTTCCCGCTGGCGAAGGCAGCTGGCAGCCACCGGCGCTGGTGGTATCGAAGTAGTGCGACTCTTGCGACCCATTGCCGACACTCGCCGTAGGTCGGTGTCGGCCAGTGCTGCCTTTTTGCCAATAGCTGCCGATCATGACGGGCTGCTATTGGCCCAGAGTGTGTAAAAACGCTTCACCAAAATTGAAGTACGCGCATCTACGTTAAATCTGAAATTTATCGGCACGTCACAGATGTGGATTTCGCGTAGAAACGCGATTTCCAGTCCGATTTTGAGTACCTGTCGCGCTCAAAACCGTTTTTACACAGCCTCGGCCGATTGTTGCCTCTGGCTAGGGGCAGCAGTCAACCCAAAGCCGACGGTGGTGACAGGCAGAAAGCGGCCATTACCGGTAAGGTCTCGTCGTGCAGACGTAGAACCTTGAGTACCTCCATGTCGTCCTGGCGCGGAAGTCCCTGGTCGAGTAGTAGCAGTGCATACGAGGTGGTTTCCAAAGCGAGTACAGCAGCCTTACCGTCCGTGACCCAATCCACCGTGTATCCTTTCTGGCGCAAGCCTTTTTGCAAGCCGCTGCCGATCATCAGGTCGTCTTCTGCCAGTAATATTCGCATCGCCTGATCCCTCTCCTCACATCAGCAGTTCGTACTGCAGTGTGCCGAAGTCTTGACTCTGCGCATATCCCAAGGACATTGACTGGCCCTCAGTACTACGGATTATGGAACCCCGGTAGCACATTCATGCTGCTGTCGACTCGTGAACTTGGCGAATCCATCTGGCTCGCCACCGTACCTATGGACATGCGTTCCGGAACCGACACCGTGCTGGCGCGGGTATTTCACTTTATTGGTTGTGTACCGATTTTCGAGTAACTGTCCAAAGGCTGTGAGCTACAGTTGTACTGTCTCCTCTCCAGGGTTTTCAAGTCGTTCGGCTTAGTCAACAGCTTAGGGCCAGGCCTTGTCGAGGCCATGGCTACTCAATCCGATAGTCGAGCACGACTGATGAACTCTTGATACATCCTTTAGGAAAACCGGTGCGATGTATCAAGACGATTCACATCTGGCGTCATTGATGGCTGCAGCCCAGCTCGGCGATCAGGCAAACTACACGCGACTATTGCGCGAGGTTACCCCGATCCTGCGTAGGCTGGCCAGCCAGGGGTGGCCGATGGGTAGCCCCGCCGATATTGAGGACGTAGTTCAGGACACGCTGCTGACACTTCATTTAATCCGCCATACCTATGATCCAACTCGCCCTTTCATGCCGTGGCTGATGGCGATCCTGCGGCGGCGCCTCGTGGACGGTGTGAGACGTCGCTCGCGAACAGACCGGAAAGAACTCGTGATTGACGCGCTCGACGTAACCTTTGCGGTCGAGCCGACGAATGATACTTACGAAACCCCGGTGGACACGGAAACGCTGGGAAAGGCTATCGCCTCGCTTCCTCAAGGGCAGCGGCAAGCAATCGAGCTGCTCAAGCAGCGGGAAATGTCGCTCAAGGAGGCGTCGGCGGCGACCGGGATGAGCATTGCAGCGCTCAAGGTGGCCACTCATCGAGCGTTGAAAAGACTTCACGACTTGCTGCTGATGAAGTGACATGAAAACCGATGAACTTATCGATGTGCTCGCGGCGGATCTGAAGCCGGTTCGACACCTGCCTCCCCCCATCTGGCGTTTGATCGGGTGGCTCACCGTATCGGTGCCAGTCTTGGCGCTTATGGTCGCCGTAATGGGGATGCGCGCAGATATCGGGGTGAAGCTCGCCGAGCCGAATTTCCTTTCGCAGGAACTGGCATCGCTGGCCACGGCGTTAATAGCTGGCTGGGCCGCGCTCGTCACCTGTGTGCCGGGTGAACCGGGCTGGAAACTGTGGACACCCGTGGCTCCGCTGACCCTCTGGATAGCGACCCTGGGCCATCAGTGTTGGGACGAGTGGATACGCTTGGGGTTGAGCGGGATGGCGTTTCATTCCGACCTCATGTGCCTGCCGGGTATCGCGATGACCGGCGCTGTCCCGGCACTGGCGATCGTGCTGGCGATCCGGCGTGGTGCACGCCTGCCCACTCCCGGAGCGGTGTGGTGGGGCAGCCTGGCGGCTGCGGCACTCGCCAATGTGGCACTGCGGCTTTTCCATCCGGAAGACGCCGCGTTGATGGTAATCGTTTGGCAATTTGGCAGCGTACTGCTGTTCATGACCCTGCTTTCGCTGTGCCGACGCTATCTGGTTCCGGAACGGACGGTGTGCTCCCTTCACTGATCGGGCTGTCTCGCGGCAGGCAATGCGTCCTTCGTGATCGACCTGTAACCTTTTGCCTCCGATGACGAAGTATTGGTTATCGGTCTCGCATCGAGGCCGCTCACGTCAGGAACCTGGGCTATGAACCGTCGACTTTACGCCGCCACCACGTTGTCTGCCGCAATGGGGCTGGCGCTCGCGATGCAGGGTATACCGGCCGGCGCGCAGGAGATGAAAGACATGTCGAATGCGCCACCGATCGTGAAAGAAAACATGATGAACATGCAGAAAAATCACCTCGAAAAATGCTACGGGATCAATGCCGTAGCGAAAAACGACTGTGCCGAAGGCACCCATTCCTGCGCTGGCCAGGCCACCCAGGCACGCGACACGAAATCGTTCGTGCTCTTGCCCGCCGGGGTGTGCGGCAAGATTGCGGGCGGGGCAATGAAATCCGCCTGATCGACGGAGAGCGCGGCATGAGTCTGTCTCAATTCGGCCGATGTGCGACGTCTGGCCCGATCCCGCCTTCGGCGGGGGTCGGGCTGCGCTTCCCGCATCATCAGGTCTTCGTCGATACGCGTCCACCGGCCGGATGGCTGGAAGTGCATGCTGAAAACTACATGGGGGGCGGCACGCCGTTACGCTATCTGGAAACGCTGCGGCGCGACTATCCTGTCTCGTTTCACGGGATCGGACTGTCACTGGGCAGCGCGGATGGGCTCGACCCGATCCATCTTGAGCGCCTGCGCCTTGCAAGCGAGCGCATCGAGCCCGGCCTGATATCGGAACACCTGTCGTGGAGCGTAGTCGGACACACGTATCTCGCTGATCTCCTGCCTCTACCGATGACGGAAGAGGCGCTTGACGTCGTCTGCCAGCACGTCGAGCAGACGCAGACGCGGCTGGGTCAGCGCATTCTGGTCGAGAACCCATCGACCTACCTGCAGTTCAGTCATTCAACAATTCCGGAATGGGAGTTTCTGTCAACCGTCGCCGCGCGTACGGGCTGCGGAATTCTGTGCGACGTCAACAACATCTATGTGAGCGCGCAGAACCACGGCTGGGATGCGTCGGCCTACCTGCGGGCATTGCCGCCGGCCGCGATTGGCGAGATTCATCTGGCGGGCCACTCAGTCGTGGTGCTCGATTCCGGCTCCATGCTGCGCATTGACGACCATGGCTCACGGGTCGCACCTGCCGTCTGGTCGCTCTATGAAGAAGCGCTGGCCTGTTTCGGCCCGGTTCCGACGTTAATCGAGTGGGATACCCATATCCCTTTGCTGGACGTGTTGATCGAAGAAGCCGCGCACGCCGAGTGCTGCCTCATGCATTCAGCGCAAAGGAACGATCATGCCGTCCTTGCGTGAGTTGCAGGATGCGGTGCGGCGCAGCATTGTCGACTGTGACAATGTCGATGCCATGGCGCACGTCGTTGCCGACGGGATCGCTGCGCAGGAGCGTCTGTCGGTCTACCGCAACACCTTCACGCAAACCCTGATACGCGCGCTTCGCCTGTCTTACCCGGCTGTCGACCGGCTGGTGGGCACTGAATTTTTCGACGCAGCGGCACGCGAATACATCGTGCAGCAGCCCCCCCGCAGCAGCTACCTCGATGAATTCGGCGGCGATTTTGCGGGCTTTCTCGAACGATTTGCGCCGTGCGCGTCGATACCTTATCTGCCCGATGTGGCACAACTCGAATGGGCCGTCAGCTGCGCCCTTCACGCAGCCGATGCACCGGCGCTGACGATTGCGTCACTGCGTGCAGTCGAGGCTACGCAATACGCTTGGCTCAGCTTTGTGCCTCACCCATCCGTCAGCATGATTCGAACCGGCTACCCTGCTGACACGATCTGGCATGCGGTGCTCATGGATGATGACGCGGCGTTGGCGGCGATCGACCTGTCGGGCTGTCCGACTTACCTGATGGTTCAGAGGGGGAGTTCCGGCGTTCAGGTTGACCGCGTCGACGGGACGGTCTGGCGCTTTAGCCGTGCGCTGTGTTCGGGATGCATGCTGGGCCTTGCCCTCGACGATCATCCCGGCATCGATGCCACTGTGGCATTGGCCGGTCTCCTGGCACAAGGGTGCTTTGCCGGGTTCAACCTCGCATCGCATACAGGGCCAATTCAATCGCTAACGGAGTTGCCATGAGCCACCCGACTGCGCCGCGCGGGCCAACCCTCACGCTTTACCTGCATGCCTTGCACTGGCTCGAACGCATTCCCTATTGGTTCCTTGCCATTGTGTTACGACTAGCAGTGGCTACGGTGTTCTGGAACTCGGGCATGACCAAACTCGCCAGCTGGGACACGGTTATTGCGTTGTTCACCGACGAGTACCAGTTGCCGCTACTACCGCCGGAAGTGGCGGCGTATATCACGGTATCGATCGAACTCACGTCACCGGTACTGTTGATCTTCGGTCTGCTCACCCGACCCACGGCCGCCGTCCTGCTGGGCATGACGACGGTCATCGAGGTATTCGTCTATCCACTGGCGTGGCCAACCCATATCCAGTGGGCCGCCATGCTGCTGGTACTGCTGGCGCGCGGCCCCGGCAGACTCTCGCTGGACGGGTTAATTCGCAAGCACCTGCTAGGCGACGCCTGATTGCAGCATTGTAACCGGGTGGAGAACTGCGCGTACCCGGATGCCTTTGCCGGACGCTTACGCGGACTTGACCAGCACGCGTCGTAATCATGGCCGGCAGAGAGCGACCCGTTGCAGCCAGTCGCGACAGGCTCAAATTGGCCACAGGACACCTGAGTGAGTGATCTGCCCCGCTGCCGGTCGCGAGATATGCCGGCTAATCGTCTGGCGCGGCGAGTATGAGACGCTGCTCGAGTGGCTGGAGGCTTGGCTCACTGACCTACGTCGCTGGTACTACGGACCGAGATAGCGCGGTGCGGGTGGTCTAGAGACAAGGGTGAGCTGTGGCGCAGGGTTGCGAGGGGTCCATTCGGGTTCTGACAGTCCTGGCGCCCATGGCCTGCCCGAGGAGGCTCGCGATTGGAAATGGTTTCACCCCTTCGCCACTCCGCCATTACCAGCGGATCGACGGTGTCGATACGCCAGCCTTACGCCTTCTTTGGATAGTCCAGCCCTACTTTTGTTGGCTTGGTCTTGCCGATGCCCGACCACGACTTCGTATTGAACCTGAACTCGACGATAGCGCAGGTCGGCATCTGGTTGATCTCGCTCGTGAGGTGATGCGCGAGCTCGGCCAACTCGGGGTTGTGACCGACCAGCATCACGCGCTTCAGTTTGTCGCCAAGCTCTTGAATGACGTCGAGCAAGTTATCCATCTCGCAAGCATAAAGCCGATCATTCACCACGATATCCTTACTCCTGCAATCGAGCATCTTTGCGATGACCTCCGCAGTCGCAAGCGCGCGTGTCGCTGGGCTCGACATGATCATATCGAGCTTCACATTGCGCTCCGCCAGTCGCTTACCCATCTTCGCCACATCGCGTCTGCCCCGATCCGCCAATGGTCGGTCTCGGTCGGGTAACGAAGTATCGTCCCAACTCGACTTGGCGTGACGAACGAGGAATAGCGTTTTCATTGCACTTATCCTGGACGTGCTCGGGGGAGAGCCCATTCCTATTGGATGCGATGCTTGAGCGGCGCAATCGCAAGCGGCCTTCGGCTCGTAGCCGAAGACCGCATCCACGACGACATTGATTGAACCTACATCACTACCGTCTGCTTGCAAATGGGATTTTCACCTGAGGGCTCGGTCATGACCAGGAGGGCTCCCCATGGCGAAAATCGTCTATCGGATACCAGCCGCGACTGGCAGCTCCTGGCCGTTCTCTACCGGTCATGTCTCGACGAATCTTGCTGGTCAAATACGGTGCACATGACTGGTCAGGTCGAATACAAATGGGGGCAAGCCCGCGCAATTACCCAGCTGTGATCTGAAAATGGCCGAGAGGAAATTCTCATGCTCTGAGGACTCCATTCAAAGCATTTGGTCAAGTCCCATGCAAACAGCTGGTCAGTTCCAACGCAAATGGGTGGTCAGATGCAATGCAAACGGGTGGTCAAGTAGGGTGCAATTTTGCAGTTGCCAGTCCTGCGCAATGTAGAAGCAGTGTACGAGACGGGTAAGGAGCGCCGGGTAGAGCGCTGGGAACATGAAGCCATAGTCGATGCGATGCAGGTACGGCTGGAAAATGATCCAACGATGATGAGACGTCGTCGACAGACCGTTGAACATCCTTTTGGAACGCTCAAATACTGGATGGGAAGTACCCACTTCCTGACTAAAACCCCGCCGAGAGTAAGCACTGAGATGAGCCTTCATGTGCTCGCCTACAACCTCAAACGAATGATGAGCATCTTCGGCATCGCAGGATTGCTTAAAGCGATCAGGGCGTGAATCCAGCAACTTGATCGTCCGTGAATAGCTGTTTGGGCCGCTGACGCGGCCCAAACAGCATTACGAACGCCTATGTCGCTGACTAGTGGTATTCGCGCTTTCGCCTGCTGGTTTCGCAGGTAACGCACCCAACTCTCAGTTTTCGACGTGTTCAGTGCGTTTTCACACAGCCTGGGTCGATTTCTGCCCGTCACGAAGGGCTGCAATCGCCTGTGGATTCAACCGGTCGATGCAACAGATTGGCTCAATCGTTCAGCGGGTGTGTCGTAGTTCAGTGTTTTCCGAGGGCGGCGATTTATGCCACGGATAGCCCTTCGCGCTGAGTTGAAAGGCGTAATCGAATAAACGCTTCATGTACTCGCCATCGAATTTCTGATTGTGCGGAAAGTAAAAGTCGGAGCCAATGTACGCAAGATTGAAATCCGCTCCATCCTGCTGCGCCATACGGTAAATTCGCTCCAGGTCGCTGATCCCCTGAGTTTGAATCAATGCACTGATAGCTCGACCACCGATGCTCAATGTACGGCGTTTCGTCCCAGACCATTGCGGCTCCAGTGTCCCATTACGAATGACATAGAAATGACGTTCGAGTCGCAAAGGTGCTCCGGTGGCTCTGTTCAGCGCCATCTTGGTGCCAGGTGGGTAAAGGAACACCTGAGTGATTACCCCTCCGTCCACATGCATTTCCTGAAACTGTTTGCCGTCAACGTCCACATCGATCATGACGGGTGAGACCGCGCCGGGAATACTCATCGACGCGATCATGATGTTGCGGAAGAGGTCGAGCGCTCCCGGTGCTTCGCTAGAGGCAATAGTGCCCATGTTCCAAGTGACTGGCCGCCCTGAATCAAGGTCGGTTGTGCCGATCAGCAGGATTCGTCCTTTGGCGTATTCCGACGCAATCGCCGCAAGAGTCTGCGCAGTGACGTACTTTGTAATGAGCCGCGACAGTGGCTTGCTGTCCGCTATACCGTCGCTGGCAAGACGGGTTAACACGTTTCGCGAATGAAAAACGTCTTTTGGACCGATGGCGTTGGCGATATACCGAATGACGTCGTCGTACCCGGATCCCAGGTAAGCGAATGGGGCGACCAGGGCGCCCGCGCTAATGCCCGTGACGACCTTGAACATGGGGCGAGTCCCATGCGTGGTCCACCCCGTAATGAGTCCTGCTGCGAATGTGCCTGCGTCACCGCCTCCCGAAACTGCCAGCATATTTGCCAGCGGCAGGATGTTGTTCGGTTTCCCTGCCTTGGCGAGCGCCTCGCTCTCGCGTTTGTTGCCCTCGGTTGCATCCTGAATGAACGGAGTCAGGTCGTGGTCCAACCAGTAGCGAGCATTGGGAATGCCTGGGATGACCGCTTTTTCCGTTAACGTTTGCGGCACAGCATCACGGCGTGGCAAGCCCCCTTGCAGGAACATGTTCAGAGTTGAGGCGCCAGGTCTGAGCGGGAATGGTTTCAAAACGCCTCCTCCGGCCCCTGCAGTCGACAGCAAGCGCGCTCATCGTACCCGAGAAAGTCCTTGCCCATGGTGCCCGAGATGACTAAACGCCAGCCGACTGCGACACGTCATTCGAACGCCAGGCTGCTCATTTTGCGCTCCTTTACATGATAAAAAAACTCATTGGCCGCGCGCTCCAGGTTCTATACCAAAGCCCTTGAAATCTCCAGGTTATGGGGCAGAACGTGATATTCAGGACGGGTCACATCTCAAAAGGAACAGTGTTTGCACAAAATTTTCGGCGTTCCTCTGACGAGTTTCTCCATCAACTCGCGCGCGCTGTCGTGATGAATCAGCGCCGACACATCAGCTGATCTCCAAGGATGCGATCTTGCCGTTGTCGAGTACAAAGGTGTAGGTGAGTTCGACGGGGCTACCTGGAAAGTTCCCGCTCAGCCGAGCGAGCAGGGTGACAGTCTGTCCTTCCTGCGAGCTGCTCAAAGGTTCGATACTGTATTGGTACTTGGCCTGCGAGGCTTGCTTCCAGGCTTTGATAGCCTCCAGTCCCTTGTAGGTGTGGCTTTCGTCGCGCACGGTGGCGTCTGTGGCGAAACAGCGCTCTAACACCTCGATGTCGGTACCTTTTTCGCCCGCAAGGTAGCTGGCGAGCGGTTCAGGCAATTCGATTTTCATGGCGCATTACCTCGCTGATGAGAGAGTTGCTTCACCCAAATACTCGCTACAGGGTTACCAAATGGCAAGAACGCACGAAAAAGTAAGTTAGGTAAATATGAGAGCGATTTACACTCCGTCGACCGCCGCCTGCAGCGTGGAAGCCGTGCTCCGGCAACTCGAAGGCCGCTGGAAATGGGTGATCAGTCAGGGGCATTAGCCTCTGAAGCAAATGAGCTGGATGCAGCCTCAATCCGCTCTTGCAGTTGAGCGACATATGTTTGAGCATCTTCCAGGTTCTTGAACGATACAGGAGTGTCGTCAAGCCAGACTTTGCAACCGCTTCCTTGTTCATTTGTTTCAATTTTGACATTCATCTGCAGCGTCCTTATGCGTTTGGTGCGGCGGAGAGTAGCGCACTTTTAATGTGCTTCAAAATGAAACAAAGGCTCTAGAACAACGCTTTCGTTGAATCGCCGCATGTTTCGTTGACACTACTCAATGACTGCTCCTGGCCGAGAGCCGCCTCTGGCCACGTGCAGAAATCAGTCAGAAGTGAACGCTTGGCGCCGGTACCTACGGCCAGATTCGAGCCAAAGACGTCCTGAGGTATCAGACATAAAGCCGTAGGGTCACCTCACAGCCGCAGCCGTAAGGTTTCAAACAGCGCGCGGTCTTCCTTTTTGGCCGAGCGCGCATGGCGCCGAATGACCTGCAACAGGCATTCGGTGAAGCAGACCGCCGGATTGCTCAGTGCGCCATTGCGGCGCGTCACGATGCTCAGCTGTCGGGGCTCGAACTGCTCGGTCAGCCCCAGGGATACCACTCGCCCCAGAAATGGCGGGGCTGTGCTCACGATGGACGGCCCCCAGGTGCACATGTCGGCCCGCTCGACCATCATCTGCAAAATGGCCAGCGAATGAGCACGCACGATTCGATTCTCATCAATCTGCGCGCCGTGTTTCCAGAACAGTTCCTGCATCAGCCCATCGTGCCCGTCCGGCGCGTAGTTCAGAGTCCAGTTTTCTTCCAGTAACTCATGGATCGATCGCGCATGCTGTCGGGCGTGACCCTCGCGGACCAGCACCGAGGTCTGGTAATCGAGCAAGGTTTCGCAGGCGAATTCCTGGGTCGATTGTGTGGGGTGGAGTTGGCCAATCGCGAAGTCCATGCTGCCGTCGCGCAGCAGCGGTTGGGCAACGGCCATCAGGCTTTCGAACAGTTCCAGCTTGATTTGTGGCATACGTTCGCGAAAAGCCAACACGACTTCGGGCAGGAAGGTCAGGGCGACCCATGGGGTGATCCCGACGCAGAGCCGGCCTTGAGCCTTGCCACGCATGTGATCAAGCTCGGTCTGTGCGTGCTCCAGTTGCTTGATCACCAGCCGGGCGTGAGTCAGCAGCACTTTGCCGTATTCGGTGAAGTTCAGACCGCTTGCGGTTCGGGTAAACAGCGGTAGCTGTTGGCTGGTTTCTAACTCGCGCAGCGCTTTGGTCACAGCGGCCTGGGAAATCTCCAGCGAGCGAGCGGCCGCGCGGATACTGCCGGTTTCGGCGCTGGCAATCAGCGCCTGTAATTGATGCAGTTTCATCTGCTCACCCTGGTGACAACTCATGGTTGTCATCATAACCAAACTGCGTCTCCCCAGCCCTGCGTCCGTTCCCTAAGATCGACCTCAACAGCGCTTTCGCTGCTGCACAGCCCCTGTCGAAGGAGAACACCCATGAATGCCGGCCTGGTCCTGCCTGGTATTGCCGCGATGCAAGATGAAATGATCGCGATACGTCACAGCATTCACGCGCACCCTGAACTGGGTTTTGAAGAATTCGCCACCAGTGAGCTGGTTGCAGCGTGTTTGACTCAGTGGGGCTTTGAGGTCAGTACTGGGGTGGGCAAGACCGGGGTCGTTGCCACCCTGAAAAATGGCGAGGGTCGGTCCATTGGCTTGCGCGCTGACATGGATGCGTTGCCGATACAGGAAACCTCCGGTTTGCCCTATGCCAGCCGGCTCGACGGTGTCATGCATGCCTGCGGTCACGACGGTCATACAGCAGTCCTGCTGGCAGCCGGTCAGCATCTGGCCCGGACACGGGCATTCAACGGCACCGTGCACCTGATTTTCCAACCGGCGGAAGAAGGGCTGGGCGGTGCCAGGAAAATGCTCGAGGAAGGGCTGCTCGAACGGTTTCCGTGTGACGCGATCTTCGCCATGCATAACGTGCCGGGTTATCCCGTCGGGCATTTGGGTTTTTACAGCGGACCGTTCATGGCGTCTGCCGACACGGTGAACATCAAAATCATCGGCAACGGTGGCCATGGCGCGGTGCCGCACAAAGCCGTCGACCCGGTGGTGGTCGGTGCCTCGATCGTGATGGCCCTGCAAAGCATCGTCTCGCGCAACGTTAACCCGCAGGAGATGGCGATTATCACGGTGGGCTCCCTGCATGCCGGGAGCGCCTCGAATGTCATCCCGTTCAGCGCCGACCTGAGCCTGAGCGTACGCGCCCTGACCCCCGAGATTCGCCACTTGCTGGAGGTCAGAATCACTGAATTGGTCAAGGGCCAGGCCGAGAGTTTTGGCGCCCGGGTCCACATCGATTACCAGCATTGCCATCCGGTGTTGATCAACGATCCCGAACAGACAGCATTTGCCCATGAAGTCGCCCGCGACTGGCTGGGAGAGGAGCACCTGATCGATGACTTGCGACCGTTCACGGCCAGCGAGGACTTTGCTTTTGTCCTGGAAAAATGCCCCGGCAGCTATCTGGTGATCGGCAATGGCGAGGGAGAAGGCGGGTGCCTGCTGCACAACCCCGGCTACGACTTTAATGACGGCTGCCTGCCGGTGGGCGCGAGCTATTGGGTCAAGTTGGTCGAACGTTTTCTGTGTTGAGACGGCGCATTTTCGCCCGTTGTGCCGGTAAAAAATCTGCGGCCTGAAGAGGAATAAAAATGAACAAGATGATTGCAGCCGTTTCCCTGGTGTTCCTGACGGCCTCGAGCCTGGCGGGGGCGGCCGACTGGTCTGGCAAAGTGTTGAAGCTGGGGGTGGACCCGACGTATCCACCGCTGGAATACAAGAACCAGGATGGCACGCTGACCGGCTTCGGGGTCGACATCGCCGAGGCGTTGTGCGCCGAACTGAAAGCCCGATGCGTCTGGGTGGAAAGCAGTTGGGACGGGATGATCCCGGGACTGCTGGCGCGCAAGTTCGATGCGGTGGCGTCTTCGATGACCATCACACCCAAACGCCTGGAGCAGATTGCGTTTACCGACAAGGTGTCCAATGCACCGGCACGGTTAGTGGTCAAACGTGGATCGGGATTACAGCCGACCCTCGAATCGCTCAAGGGCAAACGCATTGGTGTGGAGCAGGGCTCGACACAGGAGTCCTATGCCAAAGCGGTTTGGGGTTCCAAAGGCGTGGACGTTCTTTCCTATCAGAATCAGGATCAGGTGTACGCCGACCTGGTCGTGGGGCGACTTGATGCTTCGTTGCAGGGTTCCATTCAAGCCAGTTACGGCTTCTTGAAAACAGCGGTGGGTAAGGACTATGAATTTGCCGGTGCCACTCTGGATGACCCTGGTTTCTTCGGTGTCGGTGATGGCCTTGGTCTGCGCAAGGACGATGTCGCGTTGCGCGAAGACTTGAACAAAGCCCTGGCAACCATTCTCGCCAACGGTACTTACGCGCGGATCAACGACAAGTACTTCGATTTTGACGTCTACGGCGCCCAGTAACGCGTCGTCGTTAGCTTGAGCAGGGCGCTCGTTCGAGCGCTCTATTGCCCCCTTCACCTCACCCTGACAAGAACAAGGAGAGTGAGATGCTTCTGGAAGGTTTTGGCCCGCAGATTCTGCTGGGTACCCTGGCTACCATCAAACTGGCGTTTTGTTCATTGCTGATCGCCGTCCTGGCCGGGAGCCTCAAGTAGTTACATTTCGATTTTCCAGGCGTGAAGGATAATTTCGAATACTAGCGCCAGCAGAGCAATCGACCGACCACTTCTGGCCGTTATCTACCTGATGCAAAAGCCGGTTATCCATGGCAACGCAGCCGGTACGATGCGCGCGGCTATCGGTTCAGCAGAGGTGCCAGCAATGCACACATGCCGCGCCAGTGCGAACCCTCCCAGTAAACCTGTTGGCAGGCGTCGCAGCGCAGGAAGTGCGAATAGAGGGCGCCAATGCGTGGCGGCACCTGCAGCCGTGCCAGTTCCGGGCTGATCTCGTGCAGCGGCAGGTTGCAATGAAGGCACAGGCTGAATGGCCGCGCGCTACGCGCCAGGTCGAGGCGCTCGTACAGTTCGCGCAGCTGCAGCGAAGGTTTCAGGGCATGCACGTAACAGCCGTGGCTGATGATCCGCCGCTTGAGCAGTTCGCGGTCGCGGGTCAGCACGATACGTCCTTGCTGCGCAGCGATCTCGGCGATCTCGCCATCCTCGAAGCCATTGTCGTAGAGGGTGTCGAAGCCGCTCATGCGCAGCAGGCTGGCCAGCCCGCCAAGGTGCGCATCAGCGACGAAGCGCAGCACCCGTAAAGGTTGCGCACGAACCTTGAGCAGCGGGCTGATATCCAGCGCTTCGAACTTGGGATACACCGCCAGCCGGTCACTGTCGAGGATCACCCGCTCCAGGCCCACCGACTCGCCGTTGAGCAGCACCAGCTCGACCTCGGTGTGCGGTACCCCGAGCGCCTCGATCATGTGCTTGACCGTCGCCCCTCGCGCGCACTCGCAGGTGAAGGTTTGCCGCCGCCGTTCGGCCGGCAGGAAATCGTTGAGCTCATCAAAGAAGCGGAAAGTTGCACTGGTCATGTTGAACAGTATGGCAGGGCTGCGGGATGTGCGAGTCTGGTCCGGACATCACCCATCTCGCTTGGGAGTGATCGACTTACCTGCTTATCACGAATTAGCCACTACAAAGCCTGTAACAGTGCGCCCGAAATCATTCCCGAAAAAGTAGTCTCTACCGGACCGGTCAGGACGACAGGTCCCACTCCATCCCATTGAACCGTTACAGTTCCGCCATCACATTCAACCTCAACGCAATTGTCTAACAAGCCGCGACGAATGCCGTTTACAGCAGCGCCACAAGAACAGGAACCTGAACCAAGCGGAATCGCTCCCCAGCGCTCCCAAATGCGCAAACGAATGTGCTTTGGGTCAATGATCTGGACGAAATGCACGTTCGTCCTGAGGGGGAAAAGGGGGTTGGTTTCAATGGTCGGCCCGATTGTCGCTATATCCACAGCTGCAAGATCATCCACAAAATAGGTGCAGTGCGGATTTCCCATGCTGCAAGCTGTTGGGCTACCCGCAAGTGGTAAATCAACAGTATTCATTTCCACAGCCAGAGGAATAACCGACCAGTCGAAAAGTGGTACTCCCATGTCGACGGAAATTGCGCCGGTTGAGGTCCGTTCGCAAGTGAGCAGGCCACGGTTGGTTCGCAGCGTTATCGACGCAGTATTTGATTCACGCATCAACATATCCGCGGCACCCCGCGTTGCGCTGCCACAAACGTCCAGTGTGGAGCCATCTGCATTCCAAAACATCAAGCGCGCATCTGCATCATCGTCATCGAGCACCACCGCGAGTTGATTGAACCCGACTCCTCGGTTCCGGTCACCCATTCGCCGAGCCATGCGGTCTGTCATTGGATTGAACGAGTTACGCGAGTCCACGATAACGAAGTCATCGCCATTGGCGTGCATTTTATGAAACCTCAGCGGCATAAATTGACCCTGGCAATGAGAAATGGAATGAGTTGATGTTTGAAGTCGATCTATCCCCATTCACATGGTTTTTGCAAGCTGTGTGGAAGCTCAAGAGGGGGAGGTGCCTGGCAGACAATTGCGTTGCGCAGTCAATCTTCAGGTACAGACAGTCCGTTTTTGGCCGATTACTGCCTTCCACGACCGGCTGAAACCGGCCAGAAGTGGTCACCTCTGCGCTTCACAAGCACGACTCTCAGGCGCGCTTGGGGAGCTTCCAGTTCGGGCGGATGAAGTGGCATGTGTAGCCATTCGGTATACGCTCGAGGTAATCCTGGTGCTCCGGTTCCGCTTCCCAAAAAGGTCCCGCCGGTTCGATTTCGGTGACAACCCGGCCTGGCCACAGGTGTGAAGCATCGACATCGGCAGCGGTGTCCTCGGCGATGTCGCGTTGCTGTTCGCTGAGGTAGTAGATCGCCGAACGGTAGCTGGGGCCCAGGTCATTACCCTGACGGTTGGGCGTGCTGGGGTCGTGTATCTGGAAGAAGAACTCAAGGATCTGCCGGTAGCTGATCACGGCAGGGTCGAAGACGATCTCGATGGCTTCGGCGTGGTTGCCATGGTTGCGGTAGGTGGCATTCGGCACATCGCCGCCGGTGTACCCGACCCGCGTGTGCAGCACACCGGGATAGCGCCGCAGCAGATCCTGCATGCCCCAGAAGCAACCTCCGGCGAGAATGGCAGTTTCGGTTTGTCTGGTCATGGTCTGTCGTTCCTCTCGGAGGAGTTGGGTATAGCCATTGTTATGAGGGCGTGTTGGCCAATTCCAAGGTTTCGCGCAAACAGAACGGGAAAGACTGTAGTTGGCCGATTGATGCCTGTCGTGACGGGCACGAATCGGCCCGAAGCGGCCGGTCGGATGATCGAGGCCAGCCCAAAAGCGGACGTCTTAATTAGCGATCAGGTTGGTATCTACAAATCGGTAGGTGAACTCCATTGGGTCGGCAGTCAATCCCTTCTGCTGCATGTGTTTGGAATAGGAATCCCACGCGGCGTTGATATGGCTGGGAAGCTCATCTGGAAGATCCATCTGCTCGGCGACTATTTCAAACCACGTTCCTTGGGTGGCATAGGTCTCGCGTAGTTTGGGCTCCAGTTGAGCCAAGGCGTTCAATTGCTCTGGCTCAATCCTGCCGATGGATTTTAAAACGTAGAAATCCAATAGCTTTAGAAATGGTTTGCCTTCGTAGCGACTCACAGACGAATGGGGCAGAATTATTTTCCGTACCCCAAACGACTGCTTTTGGCCGATTGTTGCCTGTCGCGAACGCAGCCACCGACCCATAACGGACCCCGCCCTAAGTGCTTCAATTCAAGCTTGGTATTACCTTGAAACCTTTAGCGGGGCTGATATAGGATGGCTGAAGGAGATGGCATTCCTCCTTTAACCGCCTTCGTGCTGATGATGCCTACGTGAACCCTGGACTGGGCGCGTAGGTGTGTCGCCCTGTCCTCCTACTTAGGACAGGATCGTGATTTCAATCTCTCCGTTCATCCCCCATCTGTTCATCCAGTTGTCAGAGATTTCTCGCCTATTCATGCCGATAGGAGACGCGCAGCTATGCTGAAGTCATTGCTCGTTATCGCTATCGGCGCATCACTTGGGGCCTGGTTACGCTGGTTGCTGGGTATCAAACTCAATGCCCTGTTCCCAACTGTTCCGCCGGGCACCCTGATTGCCAACATGGTTGGGGGATACATCATCGGTTTGGCGATTGCCTTCCTAGCCGCAACGCCATCGCTGAGCCCCGAATGGCGACTACTGATCATCACCGGCTTCTGTGGGGGGCTGACAACCTTCTCTACGTTCTCAGCTGAAACTGTCACCTTGATTCAGGAGGGCAGATTGTTTTGGGCGATTGGTGCCATATCGCTCCACGTCGCTGGCTCACTGGCGATGACTGCCGCAGGACTTCTCTCGTTTCAATTTGGCACACGCTAAAGAGGTGATCAGTCATGAAAGGGTTTCTGGTGATTTTCTTTACCCAACAGAACCGCCGTCATCATGGAAAAATGCTCGGTGACTGGCTTGTCGATCTGGCCAAAGAAATGGGGCTGCGTGGAGCCACTCTGGCAACCGGTATTGAAGGCTTCGGACATTCGGGAAAACTGCATTCCTCGCATTTTTTTGAGCTGGCTGATCAGCCAACCGAGATCCGTCTGGCAATTACTGAAGAAGAGTTCACTCGCTTGTTTGAGCGCCTTGCGGCCGAGGAAATTTCCTTGTTCTACATAAAAGCCCCAATTGAATTTGGAGCCGTTGGCATGCGGGCTGATCCAGCCGATCGCGTAGGTTGAAATGTGAGCATGTGGGATTGCCGCAAGGAGATGCCTGCTTTTGGCCGATTTCTGCCTGCCACGACCGGCTGAAACCGACCCATAGCTGCCCGTCTGACTTCGTCATATGAGTGAAACTGGGGCATTCGCTTCTTGGTGAGCCTCATTTCAATGCTCGAAGGTGCCTACAACTCCGAGAGTGATTCAGATCTCCAATGTCGGCATGGCAGATGTCGCGACACGTTTACGATGCTGAAAACGTGTCGCGTTCTATCGGGGTATTTGGGCCGACTGCGACTAAGAAAAAGTGAGAAAACCCATCTTGGCCTGGCTGGTTAAGGGGGGGACGCCATGATGGTTACCGCCTCCTCAAGCCTGCTGTCAGACCCAGCCCGATTATTGCTTAAGTTGCCAGGCTGTTGAGCTAGCCGCCGCCTTGAATTTAACACGGTTTTCTGGCGTGGCCGGTGGTTCTGAGTCGCCAAAAATTGCTTTGAGCCAGTGGCCATCAGTAGGGTTCGGAAAGATAATAAACTTGCGGCCGAACTGCTCTTTGTCTTCGGTCATAAGGCTATTGCGTTGTTTAACGTCAGCGACGTAGTACTTGCGCTTAAAGTCGTTGAGGTTGTCACCAAGCATCACCACCACATCGTAATCCTTGGCGATCTCTGATTGACGCGGCTCCTTGTTGAGCTCAATGCTGGTGTCGTATTTCTAGATTAATCAGGCGTAATTCCTGCCTTTGCTTGTAACAAGGGCGGAGCGAATTGAGTAACCACCAGTTTCAGGGATGCATCTGCGTGGCCGCTTTTGAGCCTGCTAGCATTGGACGTCAGTGAGCCAGAAAAAAGGGCGGGCAATGGAGATAAGAAAAGTAGGGCCGAGTGATTTGAATCATCTCCGTAAGTCATTGAGTCAGGCAGGACTGCCCGACAGTGATGTCAGCGAACCAGATCGACAGTTTTACCGGTTTGAAGTGGATGGGAAATGGGTTGCTTATGGAGGGCTCGAGGGTACTGGTTCCGATCTGTTGCTGCGCTCAATAGTCGTTTGTGAGACGTATCGTGGAGTGGGGCTGGGTAAAGCGGTGTTGTCTGAACTGGAACGGTATGCTGTCTCTCAAGGTGCAGTCCGATTGCACCTGTTGACCCAAAGTGCTACTGGTTTTTTTACTGTCAATGGGTACGAACTGCTCGGCAGGGACGAGGCACCTACGGCTATCACCCAGACAGTTCAATTCAAGCATTTGTGCCCTGCATCAGCGAGCTATCTGCGCAAGTCTCTTAACGTTCCCCCTTGTACTGAGTAAGTCATTGATGTGCTTTAGGTCGAAGGCTGCAAATCTCTGTTTCTGGCCGATTGATGCCAGTCGATAAGGGGCAATCGACCCATTGCAGACATTTACCGGCGCAACAATCAGCCGAATGACGATCACTGTCACTCATGTAGAAAGCCCAGCGCCAGGCTGGGCTTCGGTGAGCCGGTCTCCTCACATCTGCGGAGGCCAGTTATGTGATTCACCTTGGCATTCCTTGCACCAGGCGTAGAGCGCGTCATACATGATCAGACCGTGTGCCAGCATTTCATGGTCGTCGGCAAAGCACCGTGATAACCCTAGTGACATCGCGTACAGCCCAGCCGATTGTGGGGTCATCTCCAGGTGTGAGGTGTCAGCGCCACGCACGATTTTGGCCAGATACTGCAAGGCTGGCTCACTGAGTTGGTACTTTTTCAGGAACGCATCGAAACTGCACAATTCGCCCTCATGAGTCAGCTCAACGCCGGGAATATCGTAGGGTGCAGCGTCTTTCTCCGCTGCAACCCGCAGCACATCGGCGCTGGGCACGTATAGAAACTCGGGCTGTGGATCTATGAAACGGCTGATTAGCCAAGGACAGGCAATACGGTCAATCTTGGGTCGTTCACGGGTAACCCACCTCATAAGACACCTCCTGCCTAGCTCAGTAGGCTGGGTGATCGGGCGAGCCCAATGCCCGCCAGAGATTGCTAATCAACGGGTGTTCTCTAGCGCAGCAGATGCACTGCCAAGCCGACGAGCGCACAGCCCATCAACACTTGGATGACGCCCCGCTTGAAGCGAAACAGGGCAATCGCGGCGGCAATCGCGATCAACGCTGAAGGCCAGTCGAGGTTGCCGCCCAAGCCCTTTGGCCAAAGCACGTGATAGCCGAAGAAGCAAGCCAGATTGAGGATCACTCCAACCACTGCGGCCGTAATGGCGGTGAGTGGCGCAGTGAATTTGAGTTCGTTGTGGGTCGACTCCACCAGCGGGCCACCCGCGAGGATGAACAGGAACGACGGCAGGAACGTAAACCAGGTCACCAAGGCGGCCGCGACAGCGCCAGCCAGAAACACCTGATCGGCCCCGAAAACTTGCGAGACATAGGCTCCGACAAAACCCACGAAGGCCACCACCATGATCAGCGGCCCAGGTGTGGTTTCCCCTAGAGCCAAGCCGTCGATCATCTGAGTTGGGGTTAGCCAACCATAGTGACCGACCGCGCCTTGGTAGACATACGGGAGCACAGCGTAGGCTCCACCAAAGGTCAGCAATGCCGCCTTGGTAAAGAACCAGCCCATTTGGGTCAAGGTGCCTTCCCAACCAAAGACAACCGTCAATATTCCCATCGGTAATGCCCATAACCCGGTGCCTATCAGTGCCAGCATTGCCAGTTTTAACCAACTGAACCGGGCATGTTCCGGGGACGGGGTGTCATCATCAATCAAGGCCGGACCGAAGGACTTTTTCGTAGCGCTATGGCCACCGGTTCTGAACTTCTCGGGCGCCAGACGTCCGCCGACATAACCGATCAATGCGGCTCCCAGCACAATCAACGGGAACGGAACATTGAACGCGAAGATTGCGGTGAATGACGCCGCCGCTATCGCCCACAACCAATTATTTTTCAAAGCCCGAGAGCCGATCCTATGGGCCGCCTGCACCACAATGGCCGTCACGGCGGGCTTGATCCCATAGAAGAGCCCGGCCACCACAGGTACTTCGCCGAACGCGATATACATCCACGACAGAGCGATCAGGATGAACAATGAGGGCAGCACAAACAGTGCCCCCGCAATCACTCCACCCCAGGTTCTATGCATCAGCCAACCGATGTAGGTTGCCAACTGCTGGGCCTCCGGCCCAGGCAGCAACATGCAGTAGTTGAGGGCATGCAGGAATCGGCGCTCGGATATCCAGCGCCGCCGCTCTACCAACTCCTGGTGCATGATCGAAATTTGTCCCGCTGGCCCACCGAAGCTAATAAAGCCGAGCTTCAGCCAAAACCAAAACGCCTCACGCAAACTGATCGCTTCCGGCCTCGACAGATCCTCTTCAACCATTGATGCCAAAGCCTTATTCATTAGGCTGTTCCTCTTTCACAAACCCGGCGAGCAGGCCGTCGAAGATGGCGCTCGCAGCAGCCAGCAAATGGTCGTCGTGGCTAATGGTTTCACGTAGCCCTGCGAGCACGCGCTCGATGCCGGCAGCCTCCACCGGTTGAAAGCCTCCGACATCGAGGTAATGCACCAAAGCCGCAATGCGGTTCAGGCCGGACTCTTGAAGCTCAAAGCTGGCTTGCAAAGTTTCGAAGCTCACGCGGTTGCCGACATGGCTGAAAGCGGCGTCATCGAAGTCGAAGCCCAAGGCATCGGCCGGACAGTCCTGTGGCGTGTCCAGCCAGAGGATTTGAGCGTTAGGGTCAATGAAGCGGCGGATTAACCAAGCACAGGCCAGGCGGTCAACCCAAGGACGCTTACGAGTTGCCCAAACACGCCCCTGATAATCGCTACGGTTGAGTGCCGTTATGGGTTGATTGCGGCTGTGTGGCTCGTCTGAAGACAGGGCTCTGCTGACGGCGATCTCAAGCTCCTGCAAGGCTACGTCAATCTGCTGCTTCGGCTTACCTGGGAAGTAATCGATGTTGGTCAGCTGGTCGTAGGTTTTGCGCAGTTTGCGAATCTGTTTCGTGATGGCCAAAGCGTTTTCAGGGTTGAGTTGCCCACGACATTCTTCGATCTCTGTGTGTAGCTTGCTGTAGTCATCGCTACGGTCGAACAACTCGACAAAACGCTCACCGTTAGGATCTATGACAGGCAGGATAAATGCGGTGCCATT
Source organism: Pseudomonas sp. GL-B-12 (assembly GCF_019955895.1). Lineage (NCBI taxonomy): Bacteria > Pseudomonadati > Pseudomonadota > Gammaproteobacteria > Pseudomonadales > Pseudomonadaceae > Pseudomonas > Pseudomonas sp. GL-B-12. The sequence continues at coordinate 25,779 of NZ_JAHBCX010000026.1, read as the reverse complement.
GATGGCCAGGATGTCGCGCTCGACTGCTGCGAGCGCCTCACGACAGACACCAGTATCAGGCAGCAGATAGGCGCCATCACGCAGAACCGCGGCGCCAGCAGCTTTCAGAGCACGCCAGGCTCGCATGCGTTCGGTGGCATTAGCGGTTGGTAAACCAAGAATCAGAGTTAACCAGTTTTTCATGTAGAGTTAGCTACTTATTATGTAGTAATAAGTACATTACTCTTGATTTTTGCGATTGGAAAGCTGCCCTTCGGAACCAGGCCGGCAACACTGATTGCTCAGGTTGAACGCGGGTGTTTTGAGGGTTGAACCAGCGCCTTCGAGCGACCCTGCGGTCGCTCGAAGGCGCTCTTGTTACTTCAGGTTGCCGCTGAGGAATTGCTGCAGGCGCTCACTTTTGGGGTTGCCCAATACGTCCTCGGGCGCACCCTGCTCTTCGACCCGCCCCTGGTGCAGGAACAGCACCTGGTTCGACACTTTGCGCGCAAAGCTCATTTCGTGGGTCACCATGATCATGGTGCGGCCTTCTTCGGCCAGCCCCTGGATCACCTTGAGCACTTCTCCCACCAGTTCCGGGTCCAGGGCCGAAGTCGGCTCGTCGAACAGCATGATCTCCGGTTCCATGCTCAGGGCACGGGCAATGGCGACCCGTTGCTGCTGACCACCCGAGAGAAACGCCGGGTATTGATCTGCAACCCGTGCCGGCAAACCGACCTTGTCCAGGTAGCGCCGGGCGCGATCCTCTGCGTCCTTCTTGCTGACGCCCAGCACCCGGCGTGGGGCCATGGTGATGTTGTCGAGCACGGTCATGTGGCTCCACAGGTTGAAGTGCTGGAACACCATCGCCAGGCGAGTGCGGATGCGTTGCAGTTCATTGGCGTCGGCCACGCGCATGCCGTGGTGGTCATGGACCATTTGAATCGGCTGGTTGTCCAGGCTCATGGCGCCGTCGTTGGGCGTTTCCAGGAAGTTGATGCAACGCAGAAAGGTGCTCTTGCCCGAACCACTGGCGCCAATCAGGCTGATCACATCGCCGGTCTTGGCGTTCAGCGAAACGCCCTTGAGGACTTCATGGTTGCCATAACTTTTGTGCAGGTTTTCAACGGTCAGTTTGTACATGAACAAGCATCCTGAATTAGTGAGCCGGGCCGAGGAAAGACAGCCAGCGGCGTTCAGCCAGGCGGAACAGGCCGACCAGAGAGAAAGTGACTGCCAGGTAGATCAACGCGGCGATGCCGAAGGACTGGAAAGTCAGGAAGGTCGCCGAGTTGGCATCCCGAGCGACTTTCAGGATGTCCGGGATGGTCGCGGTGAAGGCCACGGTGGTCGAGTGCAGCATCAGAATCACTTCGTTGCTGTAGTAAGGCAGCGAGCGACGCAGGGCGGACGGCATGATCACGTAGGTGTACAGCTTCCAGCCGGTCAGGCCGTAGGCTTTAGCTGCTTCGACTTCACCGTGGTTCATGCTGCGAATGGCCCCGGCGAAGATCTCCGTGGTGTAGGCGCAAGTGTTCAGGGCGAAGGCCAGGATGGTGCAGTTCATCGCATCGCGAAAGAACGCATCCAGTACTGGCTGAGCACGCACCGCAGCCAGGCTGTAAATGCCGGTGTAACAAATCAGCAGCTGAATATAGAGAGGCGTACCCCGAAACAGATAGGTGTAGAACTGCACCGGCCAGCGCACCCAGACATTGGTCGAGACCCGGGCAATCGACAGCGGGATCGACATCACGAAGCCGAAGAAGATCGAGGCACTGAGCAGCCAGAGGGTCATGGCCAGCCCGGTGATGTGATTGCCGTCCTGGAACAGGAAAGGTTTCCAGTATTCCTGCAGTAGCTCGATCATCGCACGGCCTCCCGGGTGCCTGCGGCGTAGAAGATTTCCATCCGGCGCAAGACGTAGTTCGAAACGGTGGTTATCACCAGATAGATCAAGGCGGCCAGAATCAGGAAGAAGAACAGCTGATAGGAGCTCTTGCCCGCGTCCTGGGCTACCTTGACCAGATCGGCCAGGCCAATGATCGACACCAGCGCGGTGGCCTTGAGGATCACCATCCAGTTATTACCGATGCCCGGCAGGGCAAAACGCATCATTTGCGGGAACACTACTAAGCGAAAGCGCTGAGCGCGGGTCAGGCCGTAGGCGGTAGCCGCTTCCATCTGCCCTCGCGGTACGGCAAGGATGGCGCCACGGAAGGTTTCGGTGAAATAAGCCCCGTAGATGAAGCCCAGGGTAATGACCCCGGCGCTAAAGGGGTTGATTTCGATATAGTCCCAGCCCAGTGCTTCGGTCAGGCTGGTCAGCCAGGTTTGCAGGCTGTAGAAGATCAACAGCATCAGCACCAGGTCCGGCACCCCGCGGATCAGCGTGGTGTAGGCCTGCGCAGGGACGCGCAGCAGTGCCGATTTCGAAAGCTTGGCGCTGGCGCCGATCAGGCCCAGGCCAACGCTCACCAGCAAGCACAGAAAGGATAATTTGACAGTCATCCAGGAGCCTTGCAGCAACAGCGGGCCGAAACCCTTAAGGCTAAAGCCTGACAGCCCAAGAATCTGCAATAGGTTTTCTAGCATTGAGTAGCCCTACGTCAATCAAAAAAGTGCCCATCCGCAAATGGGCGCAGGGTCATTATTTGCCGCTGTAGAGATTCAGATCGCCAAAGTGCTTCTGTTGGACGGCCGCATAGGTGCCATTGTCGTGCAGTGCCTGGATACCTTTGTTCAGCAAGGCCTGGAGCTCGGCGTTGCCTTTGGTCAGACCTACGGCGGTTTTGGCTGGCAGCAGGGGGCTTTCGACCGGCTCGCTGACTTGGAAGTCGGCGCCTGGTGGCGACTTCAGGAAGCCCAGTTCGGCTTGCAGCATGTCCTGGATTGAGGCATCGAGGCGTCCGGAGATCAGGTCAGCGTACACCTGGTCCTGGTTGGCGTAGGCCTGGGTCTCTACCCCGGCCTTGTCCAGCACGGCCTTGGCGTAGGCTTCCTGGATGGTGCCTTGCTCGTAGCCGACTTTCTTGCCCTTGAGGGAGGCCGGATCGGTGCCGATGGCCACGCCTTTCTTGAATACCAGCGCGGTCGGGCCAGAGAACAGCTCGTTTGAGAAATCGATAACTTTCTCACGCGCTGGCGTGGCGGTCATGGAAGAGATCACGCCGTCGAACTTGTTGGCCTTGAGGCCGGGAATCATGCCGTCGAAGTCACTTTCGACCCATTTGCACTTGACCTTCAGCTCAGCGCAGATCGCGTTGCCCAAGTCGATATCGAAGCCCACCAGGCTGCCATCGGCGGCCTTGGATTCGAACGGCGCATAAGAGGGGTCGACGCCAAAACGCAACTCCTTGTACTCCTTGGCCAGCGCAGAACCGGCAGCCATGCACAAAGCCAATGCAGAAAGGGTGAGAAATGCTTTTTTCATTGTTTTATTCCCAAGGACCATCGAAAGCGCTTGTGCCGCAAGAGCGCGTGTACTGCGTGGCGAAATGTCTTATGCACACGCAGATACTTGTACAGACAAGCATATGCAATCACCTGGCCAATTCGCGGATTGGGCGTTTGATAAAGCGCGTAAAGCGCTCTAGGACGGGCTTTTCAGGCAGGTGAGCGCAGGGGGTGAGGCAGCCTGCCAGGCTGTTACCGAAGCAGGTTTTTACACCCGGCTGGGGTATGCGGTAACAAAGTGTGAGATTAAGGGCGCCGACTTTTGGATACGTGGACGACGTGATTATTTTGCCACTTGGCATTCTGCTTGCCATTCGGCTGATGCCAATAGCAGTGCTGCAGGAGTGTCAGCTCAAAGCGGCTGAGCGGGAGGCTAGAAATTTGAAGCGCCCAGTGAATAAGCTTGCTGCGGTGCTCATCGTACTGACTTGGTCCATTGCCGCTATTGGTGTGTGGCGAGCGTGGGGTGATTGACAAAGGATCGATAGAAGTGGGCGGGAGTGAAGCTGTTGTCCAGTTTCGTGAATGATTGCAGCGGCACTTCTGCCATTGGATCAAAGCCAATATAGGAGAGCAATGGTACACAACCAGCCGATGCTGAGGGTGATAGTCAGGTAGATAACCACGAGCATCAGAGAGTGATTCCACATGACACTAACCTCCCATAACCACCGTTTTAGGCGCTTTAGGGGCGTCTAATAAACCGAATAAACATAGGTTAAGCCGTACCACAGCATCCGGGCTGCTCCTGGAGCGGCGGGCACTTCACCGTTCCAAACGAACAGAACACACAGCAGTCACCTGGGTTCGGGCGTAGCAGCGTTTTACAACTGCCACACTCGTAGAAGAACTGGCAGGCGTCCGTGGGCATGGTTTCCTGCTTGGCGAAACCGCAATGTGGGCAGGTCAACACGGATTCGAGGATGACGGCACTCACGGTTGCCTCACTTGTGCACGGTGACGTCAAGCGCCAACAGTGCCAGTGGCCCGATACAACACACCGACGCACTCATAGCGGCCAATGCGCCCGCGACCAGCGAACCTTTGCCGATTTGTTGAACCATCGTCTTCTCCATTGAATCGATCTAACCTAGAGTCACTTTACATTCCGTACCTAGGTACAGAATCAAGGGGCGTGTGATGGCGACAGGAATGAGTATCGGCAAGTTGGCGCAAGCTGCCGGGGTGAACATCGAGACTATTCGCTATTACCAGCGACGTGGCTTGCTGGATGAGCCGCCAAAGCCGCTCAGCGGTTATCGGCGCTGTTACCGGAGCAGGTCAAACGGTTGCGCTTTATCAAGCGGGCACAGGCGCTGGGATTCACGCCGGATGAGGCGGGCGCACTGCTGACACTGGATGCGGCCTGCAGTTGTAGCGAGACTCGGGCACTGGCCGTGCGCAAGCTGGCCCTGATCGAGCAAAAGATGGCCGACCTTGCAGCAATGCAGCAATGCAGCAGGTGCTGGGCGGACTGGTGCGGCAATGCGATGCAGGCGGCGGGGTCGCATGCCCTATCATCGATGCGCTGAACGGGGAGTGATGCCGGGTTGCAGGGCACCCTGCATAGGCGTCAGGCCAGCAACCCGTACAATGTAATAGTAAGGTTGCTTGCTAGCGGTCAGGAAAGACTGCTTCAGCCGATTGTTGCCTGTCGCGACTGACGGAAATCGACCCAACGCGAACATCCATCGATGACTGCTTTCGGTAACAGTGCCCATTCAAGTATCAATGTCTGGATAAGTACATTGGGGCCGATTCGCGAACAGCTTTCTTTCTGAGCTACGGCAATATCGGTTCGTGGCAATCTGCCAGTACCGATGTATGCAGAACATCGGCGCTGGCTTCGGCGCTACTTGACCTCCTCAACCTCATAATTCACATAGCCGAACTCGTTGCTGCGAGCCGCCATGTATTTGCCGTTTTGCTCGAATACTGTGGCCTCGAAGGGTGTGCCGCCGAGTGTTGTCACTAGATGCCCGTCCTTGATTTCATATTTGGCCGGCACGCCAAACTGGCCGTCATGCAGCATGTTCAGGTATTCACCTTGCGTAGGCGGCTTGCCATCGACGCTGGTGACCAGGCGTTGGCCTTCGGTGCCATAGACGATCTCGAATGTCTGGCCGGTGACGGTATTGCGCACCTTGATGGTTTTGCCCACCACGTAGGCTTGCAACTGCTCGTTAGTGAGCGCTTTGGCACCTTCGGTTTTCAGCTGATCGATGGTTTTGCCAGCAGCGACAAGCTTGCTGTCCTCAACTGTCGGCGTGTACCAGATCGGCGAAGTCCACGCACGTTCCTGGACGGTGGCCGAGACGTCGGCCGGCGGCGGTACTTGCAGCTTGGCCGCGTCATAGGTGCTCCAGCGCGGGGTCGGAATCTGTAGCACGCGAGCGTAGTAGAACGCGTGCCGGGCCGGATCGAAATCCGGATCGACCCAGACTTTTTTCAGCTCGGTGGCACCAATGGTATTGGTGTAAGTCGCCTTGGAAACATCGACCGTGGAGCCCACCGGTGGGATTTTGCCGGTGGCCTGGTCCAGTTGGCGATCACCGGACCAGGCGACGTCGTAGATCTTCTCGAAGGTTTGGCCGTTTTTGGTCCAGCCCTTGATGATCTGGATTCGGTCGAGGTTGCCATCGTCAACATCCTTGACCGCCCACACCACGAAGGACGGCGTCTGTTTACCCTGTTTTGCCGGCAAGTCGCCGCCCATGGGAACGCCCTTGGCGTAGGCGGCATGCACCCAGTCTTTTTCATTCCACAAACTGCTGTCGAAACCCCAGCCACCAAACATGCGCACGGGGATGCGCACTCCGCTGGTGCCATAGACTTCTTTACGCTTCATGGCATCGAAGATCGATTCACGGGTGTTTTCTTCGGCCCAGACACCGGCCAAACCGGACGTGCTGGTTTGCAAGGCCAACAAGCCCGAGTTCTGTTTGCCGGAAAGACGCGCCGCCGGGGTGCTGTCGGTAAAGCCGTGGGAGCCGAAGTTGTCGCTCTGCGAATAAGGAATCACCCCATTGTGCGAGTCGCTGGCGGCGACCACGCCCATTTTGTAAGGGTTGTATCCACGGGCTTGCTGCAAAGCCATACCGTTTTGCCAGGCTTGCCTGATGTAACTGCCATTGATTTTCGACGTGCTGTTGTCGATGCCGAGCAGGAAACTCATGACTTCATAATTGGCAAATTCGTCTGTCGGCGACAGTTCGGGGTGGGTTTCCGAGGTGCCCTTTACCTGGTGAATTTCGGTAAGGGATTCATTGCGCATCCGCGTCTCGGCCCAGGCGGCATCGATGGGGCGGCCACGGTCATCTACGTCCACCGGAAACATCAGGCCGTTGCTGAGGTTGGCATTGTGGGAGATCGCCAGCACCTCGTTGCCTTTTTTGCGTTGATCGTCCATCCAGCCCCACAAATCTTCCGGTTTGTCCGAATCGAGGGCTGTGAAAGGCAGGTCCGGCACCTTCTTCGAGTCGCGGAAAAACACATTGCGGTGCATGTTTTGATTGTTGGGGGCTGAGGTCCATTCATAGGCAACAAACGTGGTGAACTTGCCGGGCTTGTAGTACTTGTCGGCGATGGCGATGTTCTGCTGCCAGATACTGCCGGCAACCTTCGGATCAATCAGCTCCTTGATCGGGTGGCTCAAGCTGCCGGCGATCCATTTGAACACCCGGTTGAAATCTTCCGGGGTTTTGACAATCAGCTTTTGCGCGATGGGCAGCTTGCTGAAGTCTGACTTCGGATCGTTGGCCAGGGCGATCACGCCCACGTATTCCGAGTGATCGGTCACGCCATGGAAATCCAGCGGGCGACCCTTGAGTTGCACTTCAAACCCCATTGGATGCTTGATCGGCATCCCAAGTGAGTATTGGTACGTCTGCTCGGGATCGACCTGGTGATTGCCGATCAGGTAGGCATCAATCGACCAGGAGCTGTGCGAGTGCGTCTGGCCAAAGTAAACCTCGCGATCCGGGTTGCCCTCTGCCAATGCCAGCGTGCTGACCGTTAACATGGCGTAGCCGAACAGTGTTGGCGCGGTGAAGTGTGTAGGGGTTTTCATATTCCACGTCTCCGGAATACGGCAATGACAGGGTGCAACTCAGGACAAGAAACTCGAGACTCTTTGGAAAAACCAGAAGGCAGCCAGCGTACCCAACCCGTAAGAAGCAATCGGTCGGGCATACAGGACTGCGGGCCGTGGCAGTCGACAACGCAGCAACAGTGCGCGCAGGCTCAACACGACGGCGACGAACATCAACTGGCCGATCTCGACGCCGACATTGAAGGTGAACAGCGCCAGCGGCAGGTCGCGCTGCGGCAATCCGATTTGCGCCAGCGCACCGGCAAAACCGAAGCCATGCAACAAGCCAAAACAGAACGCCACCACCCATGGCCACTGGAGGGTGAAACTGGTTTCGTCACGGTTCTTGCGGGCGATTTCCACTGCCAGCAACAGGATGCTTAGCGCAATCGTCGCTTCCACAGGAGGGCCGGGCAGCCGCACCGCACCCAGTGTAGCGAGTGCCAGAGTGACGGAATGGGCGAGGGTGAATGCGGTGATGGTCTTCACCAGCATCCAGCCATTACCCACCAGCAGCAGGAGACCGAAGACGAACAGCAGGTGATCGAAGCCCCCCAGGATGTGTTGGATGCCATGAGCCAGAAATGCACCGGCCACCGAGAACGCTCCCGGCGTGGCAGCGATCTCTATCCAGGGCTGCGCAGGGTGGACGAGGGTGGTCGTCAGGCTGCCGTCCAGGCGCGAGACACGCACCAGCACATCGGTGATGCTCGCTTGCAGGCCGATGAATTCAATACGTTGCCCGACCAGTCCTGCGGGACCGGCTTCAATGACCCGACGCTCGATCAGTGAGTCGTTCAGCTCGCTTTCCACGGGCTCAACGACGGTACGCACACCTTCGGCAAACCGGAGCGCAATCGGCAATCGCATGCCTGAAAGCACCGGCGTGCGCCACAGTACGTCATAGCGCCCGGCAGCCGTTTCGTTGAGTTCCAGGTAAGCGGGGCGCGACTCATGGGCGATGGCCGTTAGCCCCACGAACCAGAGCACCAACAGTAGCCATACCGTGCACCGCATCACGGCCGCTCCGTGTGTGTGGCGGCAATCACACCAGCGGAAGCAGGTATCATCAGCACGACCTCATAGCGTGCTTTCAGTGCATCGAAATTCGCGCGTTTCGATGTGCTGCGTTGTTCGGACATCCAATCGGACTTGACCTGCTGGGCCACGGTTTCGAAGGGCGGAGGAGGTGATTTGGCCAGCGCATCAATCCACACCAGATGCCAGCCAAAACCCGACTCCACAGGCCCCACCCAGCTACCAGGCGTGTGCTTGAACAATGAAATGGCGAATGTTGAACCAAAGACCCGCGCCACCTGATCCCGGGATTGTTCTGAGTAGGCGTTTTTAAACATAAAGGCATCGCCTTCACCACTGTTCTTGTCAGACAGCCCACTGAGTGCGGACTGAGCCTGCGCTTGCGCATCCGCACCACGTTTGTCCAAGGCGAAAAACAAATGATGGAAGGTCAAAAGTGGCGGCGGGGCATATTGGTCCTGATGCTCGTTGTACCAGGCCTCAAGTACACCGGGTGCCGGCTCGCGAAGTGACGCTACATCCTCGGCAAGAAAATCCATTTTTTGCGCCAGTCGGCGGCGAATAATAGTGTCGTCTTTATCCAGGCCAAGTTTCAGTGCTTCGCGATAGAGGATTTCCTCTTTCACATATTCCTCAATCAGGCCCTGCAACTGTTGCTCCGATGCGGGTCGTTGCCATCGCGCCAGCCAGGAAATCGCGATCCGCTGAACAATTTCGGGGGTGATTTCGATGCGTTGCAGATCTTGATCAAGGGTTGAGCGGTGTAAACCTCCGTACAGCACAAAGAGTGCAAAACCGGCGATTAAAAAGTGCAATAACGGCTGGCGAATGCATCGCTTGATTAACGAAAGTCGAGATTCTTTCGCTTCGCAGACGCTTAAGTTCATGACTTATTGCCCCACGCTATACTGCGAATAGTTTTCGCGGCCGAGTGGAGTATTGCTGCTATACCGGAACTTTCCACCAAGGCTAATCACGATAAGCACTAAGGCTTAGTAGCAATCGGATTAACCATTTCCCCAGGGCCGTCCAGTCTTGCACCTATACAGCCCGGGACGGAGCGCCCATGTGATGAAAGGACTGCTTGTTTTCGCCGCGATCATCGAGGCAGCCACTGGTGTGGCGCTGATACTTGTCCCGTCGCTGATCGGGCAACTTCTGCTTGGCATTGAACTGACGGGCGTCATCGTCCCCGTGGCCGGCATCGCCCTCATCGCATTGGCCATCGCCTGCTGGCCAGGACCAGCAATGCTCGGGATGTTGATCTATAACGCAGCCGTTACGCTTTATCTCGCCTACGTTGGCATCTCGGGGGAATCGAGTGGGGTTTTGTTGTGGCCGGTGGTCGTATTGCACGGGATCATGACGGTACTTTTGATTCGAGCAATGACAAGCCAGACGAGGAACTCACAGACGTAGTCAACGCCTGGCTATATGCGTTTTCAGACGCCGGCAAATCCTGCGGTTTTAAGGGGCATGGTCATCTACTCCTTGTCGGTTGCAGTACTCCTGATGATTCGAAGCCAGGGCAACAGTTCAGTGACTGCTTTTGGTTGTGGATTCAACCGGTCGATGCAACAGATTGGCTAAATCGTTCAGCGGGTGTTTCGTAGTTTAGTGTTTTCCGAGGGTGTCGATCCTGCTGTAACGGGGCGTCCGGCCTACCATCCAGCGGTCTTGCTGAAGATCTACATTTACGGCTATCTCAATCGGATTCAGTCCAGCCGCTGGCTAGAACGCGAGGCCGAGCGCAACGGCGAGTTGATGTGGCTGACGGGGCGTTTACCCGCCGAAGAGGCGCGGGCTACTCGCTGCGCACGCTCTCAGTGCCAGGTGTTCGTATGTACGGGGCGCTGTATGCGCAGCACCAACCGGTCGATCTGCGGCACCAGCAGATTGGCGGCTAGCACGGCGAAGCAGAGACCATCGGCATAAAGCCCGAATTCGCGAATCAATTCAGTCACCGCTCCAATGGCCACGCCGAAGAGGATGCGACCGGCGCGTGTATCGGGACTGGTGACCGGATCGGTGGCGATGAAGAAGGCGGTGAAGAGATAGCCACCGAGACTGAGGCTGTACAGGCTTTCCTGTAGGCTATGACCGGCTGCCAGGCACAGCAATACTGTGCTCGCGAGCATCGCCAGCGGAATCTCGATTCGGATCACCCGCAGGACTGCCAGTAGCAAACCGCCGGCAATGTAGCCGTACCCCGACAGATTGGGGGTGATCAGTGTGAACTGGTTCTTGGCCAACTGAGTGGCGCCGGCGAACGCATCGAGGTTAAGGCGTGGCGCCAGCTGCAACTGTTGTAGAAGAACCGCCTTGGCGTCCAGGGTGAGAGTCCAGGGGGCATAGTTCGAAGGCGCTGGGTACAATTGCTGGTAGAAGCAGATAGCGATGATCCCCAGGCCAACCATGGCGGGGTTGAGGCGGTTGCGACCCAGGCCTCCACTGCCGTGTTTACACAGTGCGAGCGCGGCAAAACTGGCCAGGGCGATCATCCACAGCGGCACCAGCAGCGGCAATGCCCGAGCCAGTATCAGGCCTAGCACCAGCCAGCTCAGGTCGCTCAAACCCTCGCGGACATTACGTCCGCGCAGGCGCAGCAGGCCGGCTTCGAAGCCCAGGGCGAGCAGCACGCACCAGAAGGTCTGCAACCAGACCACGATGCCAAATTGCCAGGCGTACAGGGCGGTGCCCGGCAGGAGACACAGGCTGACCAGCAGCATCATTGTGCGCAGTTGTCGGTGCGCGGTAGGACGGAGTATCAGGCTCATGCACGTAGCTCCGTCTTGCTCTGGCGGAAACGTTCGCGCAGCGGCAGATTGCTCGGGCAGGTGCTGCTGCAGCTGCCGCATTCGATACAGGCATCCAATCGCAGTTCCTGCAGGCTGGCCTTGTCAAGGCGTTCGGCAGCAGCGTAGAGATCCAGCGGTCTGAGCGACATCGGGCAGACATCCACACAGCGCGTACAGCGAATGCAACTGCCTGCGGGCTGAGGTGCCGGCAAGTAGCGCTCGGCGCCGAATATCAGGCAACTACTGGTCTTGCTGATGACGGCAGTGGGGTCCGGTAACGGCTGTCCCATCATCGGCCCGCCGACCTGGGTCAACTGGCCTTCGGGGGCCGCGCCAGCAACTGCGCGCAGTGCGCTGACCGGGTAACCCACCGGCACCAGGACATTCCCGGGGCGCTCGCAGTCCCCGGTCAGCGTCAGCACGCGTCTTACCAGTGGTTCGCCGTGGAAGATGGCCCGGCCCAGTGCGTAGAGCGTCGCGACATTCAGCGCCAGTACGCCGATATCGGCGGGCAGGGTTCCTGGCGCCAGGTTGCGGCCACTAAGGCTCTTGATCATCAATGGCTGCCCCCCTGCCGGGTAACGCGCCGGTAGCGGACATATCTCGACCCGGGTGCGCGCCTGGCGAGCGGCGGCGCGTAACGCGGCCATCGCCTGAGGTTTGTTGGTTTCGATACCGAAGCGGGTCAGCGTTATTCCCATCAGTGCGGCGACATAGTCGGCGGCCTCGATCAGCGCCTCGGCACGTTCGCGCATGAGACGGTCATCGCAGGTAAGGAAGGGCTCGCATTCGGCACCGTTGATCAGCAGAAGATCGGGTTGCTGGGCGCCGGCCAGCTTGAGGGCCGTCGGGAAACCCGCCCCACCAAGGCCGACTATGCCCATCTGCAATGCTCGTTCGACCAGCGCCTCGGGCGTTTGCGGTAGCCCCAGCACTGGGCGTTCGATCCACTCATCCAGACCATCTGCGTTCAGAATGACGGCCATGACCGGCTCGGCCGAGTCGGCCGCGAAGGCGAGATCAATCCGTTCCACGATGCCGGAGGTGCTGGCATGCACCCAAGGGGTGTTGTCATCGCCAATACCGATCACCTCGCCCTTGCGCACATGCTGTCCCGGCTGCACGCAAGGCTGGACAGACCGGCGACCCCGCTCGAGCGGAATCGCCAGCTGTATGTTTTCGACCGCGACCGGGGCAACCGGCGTGGCGTTGGATAATTCTTTGTAGCCCCTGAGCTCGATCCCTCCGTGCCAACTACGCTGTGAGGGTGAGGCGATGGCCAGCAGGCTGCGCCAGAAGGGTTTCTGTTGCGGCTGACGCTGGGCGCGGACGCGGCTCTGCATGCGTTCGACGCTCTGCAACGAATGGCTAGACATTTTCTGTCCTCCAATTTTTTGGCAAAAAACACCCCTATGCGCTAATGCACATAATGTTTTTTTTGCTTCCGGGACGTGGAGCGGAAAGGGAGGGGGACAATTGATCACCCGCGGAACTCAGAGTGCCGAATGGAGGTTTTGTTCATTTTTTGATCAGGCTTGCTGATGGACGGTTGGTCATCCCGTGCGGGAGCGTGGGAGCGGTCAGGCAGTGATCGGGGCGGGTAGCGCCAACGTGCGGGGCGTGCCGGGCGCTATTTCCGGCAATGCAGCTTTAATCTCTTGTAAGCAGTGGTGCCCGCAGTTTGGGTAAAAAAGCGCGCCGCGAAGGGGCAGCCGGGATCAGAGAGGTGTTGATTGATGCGCGTAAGCCTGCTGGTGATGCTGTTGACGTTGCTGTATGGCTGTGGCGAACGGATCGAGCGCGTTTCCGGACCGACCATGGGGAGCACTTATTCGATCCAGTACGTACCCGCCGCGCAGACGCCCGACTCGCAGCGAGTAAAGGCCGAAGTCGAGACGATACTCGGAGAGCTCGACCAGCAGTTTTCCAACTGGCGCGGCGACTCCGTGGTTTCCCGCTTCAACGATCTGCCGGCCGGCGCCTGTCAGGCGTTGCCGGAAGATATGCATCGCTTGCTGGCGTACGGTGAGTTTCTGTTCCGCGAGAGTGGCGGGGCTTTCGACCTGACGGTGCAGCCACTGATGAACCTCTGGGGCTTCGGTCCGCAGTCACGGGGGGAGCACTTGCCGGATGCTGGCGCGCTGGCACGGGAGCGGGCACGGGTAGGGCATCAGCACTTGCGCCTGGATGGCGAAAAGCTGTGCAAGGATGTGGCGGCGCAACTGGATTTCGACAGCATGGTCGCCGGCTATGCGGTGGATCGGGTCGGCGATAGGCTTTCGGCCATGGGTATCCAGGCCTATCTGGTCGAGATCACCGGCGAACTCAAGGCGGTCGGCCGCAAGCCGGATGGCTCGCCCTGGCGCATCGCCCTGGAGGTGCCGAGCGGCGCAAGCGAGCAGCAAGTGGAGCGCGCCATTGCACTGGATGGCTACAGCGTTTCCACCTCCGGCGATTATCGAAACTATTTCGAGGAAGGTGGCCAGCGCTATTCGCACACCTTCGATCCACGCGTCGGCAGGCCGGTGAATCACGCGCTGGCGGCAGTGACGGTGGTCGACCCTTCGGGGCTGCATGCCGATGGCTTGTCTACGCTGTTGATGGTGCTCGGCCCGGAGGAAGGCTATGCCTTCGCCGAGCGGCATGACCTCGCTGCCTATTTCATCATGCGCCAGGGGCAGGGTTTCGTTGCCCGTGCGACGCCGCGATTCGAGTCGTTGTTTCCCGAGCAGGGCAAGACGAAGCAGTAGTTGAAGGAAGCCTCGCCTACCGGTCGACCAAGCGTTAATGCGCGGCGCGTCACGGAGCGACCAGGATGGTGTCCACTTGAATAGGTGGACACCATCTCTTAGCTTGGCGGGGTCAGTCCAGACGGGATGCCTGGACGGTTACGTTATTCGCCAATGTCGTCTAGACACATAACCTCGGAGCCAACCTAAAAACTAGAGCGTTATCGACCAAGCACGCTCTCGAACCAATAGCAGTCTTGAAACTGGGCAATAAACTCAAGCAGCTCTCGATTGATCTGTTCAACTATCCCGCTCTCAGCCAATGAATAGGCATCTTCGAAATAGCCGCCCTCGGAAAACACTAGACTACGAAACACCCGCTGAACGATTTAGCCAATCTGTTGCATCGACCGGTTGAATCCACAGCCGATTGCTGCCTGCTACGAAGCGCAGCTATCGGCCCAAGATCCAAAACGCGGTCAGCACAACGACTTCTGGTAATAGAGCCGGGTATGTCCCGGTGGATAATCTGCCAGGCGTCCGAATTCGGAGTAACCAAGTTTTCGATAAAACCCGGGTGCCTGAAAGCTGAAAGTCTCCAGCCAGATACCAATGCAGTGCTTTTTCTGCGCGACTTCTTCGGCCATGCGCATTAGCCGTTCTCCGATACCCTGGCCACGCATCGACTCGGGAACGCTGACAAGATCGATGAGCAGCCATCGATAAGAGACCTTGCCGTACAGTCCGCCAATGACTTCGTTACTGTCAGGGTCTAGTAGCAACAGAGCAAATGTTTCATGTGCGTCGTCTCCACCGTTGACCAGGTTATGGGCCAGCAACGGGGTTAAAATTCCCAGCCGCTCTGCTTCGGTAGCATTTTCAGAAAACTGGATTTCTACAGACATGGCGCTCTCCCTGAGCGGTGAGTAACTGGGTCGACAAGGCATCCCATTCCTGTCACCCCATGGTGTGATCAGTGAATACATCAAGTTGTCGGTTTTTCCGATGGCCTGAATGGCCGCCTCTGGCTGTGTATTCAACCTGTCGAGCTTCTGCTGCGCGTCATGTGCATGAGGGCCGATCGGCCGTTTCCCAAAGAAGGTCGCTCCTCAATGGCATAAGGCACAAACCCAAGCTTGGGGTAGAGCAGCAGCCCTGCCGTGTTTTCGTTGAAACAGAAAATCTGCACCTCGTTGGCTCCGTAACGCTCGAATGCCAAGCCGGTCATGGTCTCTACGATAAACGTGGCCACTCCTCTGGCCTGTGGTTCAGTTTCATTGCTCGTCTCTAAGCTCCATGAATCAGTACTTTAGCTGAGTCCCAAGGCTAGCGGCGCTGATGGAAGGGGGATCGGTCTGGAAGAACGTGACGCTGGTGGAACGGCAGCGGCAGTGCTCAGGCGGTCTGCATCAGGCTGCGCAATTGGAGAATCGCCTGCGCAATCGGGGAGGTTGGCGGGCATTGCAATCGCTAGTTTAGGGCCCATCCAACAACAAGACCTCGCTAAAGGAAGGCTTATGCAATACAGGCTCGCCATCTCGCACTGTGTGCCCTGCGCTTTTGAGTCGACTAAGGGAAACCTTTAGCCGGGTTGAAGTTTTCCCCTCAACGGATGCTGTTCATCTCGATATCGGCGCGGCGCCTGCTGGCTTACCTTGGGTAGACAAGAGGCGTGTCGTCGTGGCGGACTGTTCCATTGAGCCCACCTGGCGTTTTACCCCATAACAACAATAGGCCTGACAATGCTCGAACCGATCGCCCTTTATATCCCTCATGCAATCTGCCTTCCTGCGCAAGAAGGCTCGGTGTTCGGCTGCCGGCATTTTTAGTTTTTGGTTTGAATCTGCTCCTATAAATACAGTGCCCAGCACATACAGATGTGGAGAAGTTAGATGTATCAGGTAAAGCAATCTTGCCGTGGGCTCGGTATTGCCGGCGTGTTGGGAATTATCTGTTCGCCATTGGCAGCCTATGCCGATGTTATTGATGACAGTCACTTGAAAGTGGATACGCGCAACTTCTACTTGCACCGTAACTACACCAATACCAATGCGCCGTTTTCGCAAGTGCATAGTTGGTCTCAGGGTTTCGATGCGCAGTTTACTTCCGGTTACACCGATACGGCACTGGCAATCGGTCTTGATGTGGATGCGCAATACGCCGTGCGCCTGGATTCGTCGGGCAACGACGGTTCGCTGCCCTTCAGCGTCCACGACCAGCAGACGGCCGATGACTACAGTCGTGCCGGTGCAACCTTCAAGATGCGCTACAGCAAGACCGAGTTGAAGGTCGGTGACCTTCGCCCACAACTGCCGGTGGCGTACGATGACACCAGTCGGCAATTGGATACCGTCTACCAGGGGGCTGTGGTCGAGTCCAAGGAAGTCGATGGGTTGACGATGACCGGTGGCCGGTTCTGGTCTGCCGTGACGCGGGAATCTTCCAACCACGAGAAGCTGTACAAGTTTGGCTCCACCGATAATCTCGACAGTGACGGCCTGGACTTTGGCGGCGCAACTTACGACATTACCAAAAACCTGCAAGCCAGTTATTTCTACGGCGTGTTGCACGATATTTATCAGCAACACTATTTTGGCCTGATGCATATGGCTGATTTGGGTAATGGCTACAAACTTAAAACCGACTTGCGCTACTTCAATAACAATGAAGATGGCAATGCGTTGAACGGTGAAATCGACAACCGTTCTTACGGTGCATTGTTCTCCTTGCTCAAAGGCGCCCACATGTTTGGCCTCAGTTACCAGCGCATGCTCGGTGACAGCGTGTTCCCGACGATGAACGGTTTTATCCCGCAACCTTACCTGGTGCACTGGTCGTCCCTGGGGTTTGTCCGCCCGGATGAAAAGTCCTGGGGCGCGCGCTACAGCTATGACTTTGCCGGGATGGGCATGCCGGGGCTGAAGCTCTACACCCGCTACATCAAGGGTACCAACTGGAACCGTGGCAACAACCTGAGCGACAACCAGGAAAGCGAACGTTTTCTGGGGCTCAGCTACGTGGTGCAGAGCGGGGCGCTGCAAGGCCTGGGGCTGGACCTGCGCAACATCGACGTGAAACAGAAGTACGGCTACGACTACAACGAATTCCGTGTCGCCACGACCTACACCTGGAAGTTCTGGTAAGCCCAGTCCATCCGGGGTTTGACCCCATAACAATAAGAGGCCTGACCATGTTCGAACCCTTTGTCCTTTACATCTGCCCCGCAACTTCCCAGTCGGTGTGCTGTGCACCGTCACCCGGCGCGCTGCGCGCATGAGCGGATTCCAAGAGGAGCAAACACTAGTGAATATCCAGGTCGATAACGCGGTCCTGCAGCAGCAGAAGAAGAAAACCTACATTTACGAGTGGTACGTGGTCGGCCTGTGCATGATCGCCTACATCTTTTCATTTGTGGATCGGCAGATCCTGGCGCTGATGATCGAGCCGATCAAAGCCGACCTGCAGATCAGCGACACTCAGTTCAGCTTGCTGCACGGGCTGGCCTTTTCGTTGTTCTACGCCTTCATGGGCATGCCCATCGCCTACCTGGCCGACCGCTTCTCCCGGCCGAAGATCATCGCCGTCGGCGTCGTGTTCTGGAGCCTGGCGACTGCCGCCTGCGGCATGAGCAAGAACTTCCTGCACATGTTCCTCGCCCGCATTGGCGTCGGCGTCGGCGAAGCGGCCCTGTCGCCCTCGGCCTACTCGATGTTCAGCGACATGTTCCCCAAGGAAAAACTCGGCCGCGCCGTGGGCATCTACTCGATCGGCTCATTCGTCGGTGGTGGCCTGGCGTTTCTGGTGGGCGGCTATGTGATCGCGATGCTCAAGGACATGAACACCATCGAGGTCGCCGTTCTCGGTGCGATGAAGGCCTGGCAGCTGGCGTTCTTTATTGTCGGCCTGCCCGGTCTCGTGGTCGGCCTGTTGATCTGGCTCACCGTGCGCGACCCGGCGCGCAAAGGCCTGCAGGTCGATGCGCAGGGTCGGGTGAAGAAGGTCGCGATGAGCGATGGCTTGCGCTTCCTCGGCCGCCACCGTGCCACCTTCACCTGCCATTACCTGGGCTTTTCGTTCTACGCCATGGCCCTGTTCTGCTTGATGAGCTGGAGCCCGGCGCTGTACATCCGCAAGTTCGGCCTGTCGCCAATGGAGGCGGGCTATATGCTCGGCACCGTGCTGTTGGTGGCCAACACCGCCGGGGTGCTGTGCGGTGGATGGCTCACCGACTATCTGGGCAAGAAAGGTCATCAGGACGCTGCCATGCGCACTGGCGTCATTGGTGCCCTCGGCATGGCGGTGCCGGCCGTGCTGTTCCCGCAAGTCGATCAACTGTGGCTGTCGGTGACGCTGTTGGTGCCAGCGATGTTCTTCGCCTCATTCCCGATGCCGGCGTCCACGGCGGCGATGCAGATTCTCGCGCCGAATCAGGTGCGTGCGCAGGTCTCGGCCGTGTTCCTGCTGATCAGCAATCTGCTGGGCCTGGGCCTGGGCACCACGCTGGTGGCGCTGTTGACCGACCGTTACTTCGGATCGCCCGCGGCGGTAGGTTCGTCGATGTCGTTGGTGATCTGTGGCGCGTCGGCGTTGACGGTGCTGCTGCTATGGCGTGGTTGCCGTCATTTCCGCGAAAGCTATGCCCGTGAGCACCCGACCCGGGCTTGATTGGTCATAGTCCACGATCGGCGCCTCGGCCTCGCTCCCTTTGAAGGGCGCGGGGCCGAGGTGCTCCAGGTCAGGAGAACCCTTGATGTTGAATGACGTACACCTGCTGGAACGACACAGCCTGCTCAGCTCGGCCGATTACCGCGAGATCAAGGACAAGGTCAGCCAATACCTGTGCCCGCACAGCTTCAACGTACTGCGTGACGAGCCGATCTACACCCGGCTCAACGGCGTATTCTTCGGCGATTCGGCGCTGCTCGACCTGCGCTATGGCGCACCGGTGGAGATCACCATCGGCGACATTGCCGATCAGTACCTGTTTCGCATCACCTTGCAGGGGCATTGCGAAGTGGCCCACGGGCGGCGCAGCGCGGCGATGCAGTCGGGCTACCTGAGCGTTTCCTCGCCGTTCGCGCAAAGCCGCATCGTCACCGATGGGCAATGCCGCAACCTGATCCTGCGGGTCGACCGTGATGCCCTGGAGACACAGCTGCAACGCCTGCTCGGTCGCAGCCTGCGGCAGTCGGTGATCTTTGATGTCAGCGTCGACCACCTGGGCGCCGGCGTCGTCAGCCTCTATCACACCCTGGACTACATTTGCCGGCTGTACGGCAGCGGCGTCGACGGTTCGCGTCTCGCCAGCGGCCTGTCCGAATACCTGATGCAACTGCTGCTCACACAGTTGCCGCACAACTACTCGGCGGATCTGTTGATCGACTCGCGCGCGCCGCTGCCGCACCACGTGAAAAAGGCCCGTGACTACATTGAGGAACACCTCGACGAGTCGATCAGCCTGACAACCTTGAGCGAACTGTGTGGCGTCTCGGTGCGCACCTTGCAGAACGGCTTCAACCAGTTTCTCCAGCAAGCGCCGGTCGAGTACATCCGCGACCGGCGCCTGGCAGTGATCCACGAGTCGCTGAAGCAGGGCAGGGCCGGAGAAACCGTCACCGATATCCTGTTGCGTCATGGCATCAACAGTTTCGGGCATTTTTCCAGCGCCTACCGGCAACGCTATGGTTGCCTGCCTTCGGACACCCTGCGGCGGCAGAAGCATTGAGACTCCTGCGCAATCCGTCATTCGGCTGCGCAATCGGATGAGTCTGTGGCGGTGCGGCTCGATAGGATCGAGTCTCTAACAAAAAGGAGTATCTGCATGAATGTTACCGTGCTGGGTGGTGGTCACGGCTGTTACGCCGCTGCTGTCGAAATGGCTGAAAAGGGGCATCAAACCCGCCTGTGGCGTCGAAACTGCGCAGCGCTCAAGGAGCTGCTGGCCATCGGCAGCCTGACCATCAAGGACTACAAGGGCACTCGCAAATTGTCCGTCGGAAAGCAGGGCGACAAGCTGTCGTTCACCGACGACCTGGCCGAAGCCCTGGGCGATGCGCAACTGGTGATCATCCCGCTGCCGTCGACCTCCCACGAAGACCTGGCCAAACACGTGGCGCCGCATCTGCACGACGGTCAGGTGGTGTTCCTGCCGCCGGGCACCTTCGGCAGCTTCGTGTTCGCCAAGGCCATGGCCGATGCGGGCAACCGGAGCAAGGTCGCCTTCGCTGAAACCGGTACGCTGCCATATCTGGTACGCAAGCATGGCGCCAGCGACCTGGTGATCAGCGGCTACGCCACCCGCCTGCCGACTGGCGTATTCCCCAGCAACCTGTCTGAGCATGCTTTCGCGGTGCTGCGTGAAGCCTACCCGAGCGTCGAACCGATTGAAGACGCCCTGAGCGGTGCGCTGATGAACGCAGGCCCCATCATCCATCCGCCGCTGATCATGATGAACGCCGGTCCCCTGGAGCATTTCGAGGCCTGGGACATTCACAACGAAGGCACCCAACCGTCGATTCGTCGCGTGACCAACCAGCTGGATGCCGAGCGCATGGTCGTGCGCGAAGCACTGACCTACGGCGCGCCGCACTTCCCGCTGGCCGACCACTACAACACCAGCGAAGGCGACGAGTGGATGTACGGTCGCGGTGCCCACGGCAAGCTGACCGACAGCGGTGACTGGCGCGAAGACATCGACCTGCAAAAACACCGCTACATGCTCGAAGACACCCGTCTGGGTCTGTCCTTCCTGGTTTCCGTCGGCCGCTGGGCCGGTGTGCCGACCCCGGTGGCGCAGGGCCTGCTGAGCATTGCCTCGGTCGTCGCTGCACGGGATCTCTACGCCGAAGGCCGCACCCTGGAAAACCTCGGTCTGGCTACGCTGAGTCGGGCGCAGATGACCGAGCTACTGACCAAGGGCTACAACTGATGAACGCCGCGCTGCCCCAAGTCAGCGTGGTCGGCGCCGGCCGGATGGGCGAGGGCATTGCCCTGGCGTTCATCCATGCGGGCCTGCCGGTGACCCTCATCGATATCAAGGATCGCGCCGAGGAAGAGCGGCACGGCTACTTCGAGCGAGTGCGCAACAACATCTGCAGCGAACTGCAGATGCTGGTACGCCTTGGCGTGCTCGAGGGGGATCAGGCGGACATCGCGTTAGCCCGGCTGACGCTGCAATCCCGGTCCCAGGCCACAGAGGCATTGCGCCGGTGCGACCTGGTGTTCGAAGCGGTGCCGGAGGTCATCGCGGTCAAGCAGCAGACTTTCGCCTGGGTCAGCGAGCATGTCCCGGCGTCGACCATCATTGCATCGACCACTTCGACTTTCCTGGTCACCGAGTTGAGCGAAATGGTCAGTGAGCCGCAACGCTTCGTGAACGCGCACTGGCTCAATCCCGCGTACCTGATGCCGCTGGTGGAAGTCAGCCGCAGCGAAGCGACCTGCCCGCAGGTGGTCGAGCGGCTGCTGCAACTGCTCAAGCGGATCGGCAAGGTGCCCGTGGTGTGCAATCCGGTGGCCGGCTACATCGTGCCGCGCATTCAGGCATTGGTCATGAACGAAGCGGCACGGATGGTGGAAGAGGGCGTGGCCAGCGCAGAAGATATCGACACCGCAGTGCGCGTCGGCTTCGGGTTGCGCTTCTCGGTGCTGGGCCTGCTTGAATTCATCGACTGGGGCGGCGGTGACATTTTGTACTACGCCTCGCGCTACCTGAGTGGAGCGCTGTCACCGCGCTTCGAATCGCCACAGGTGATCGCCGACAACATGCAAAACGGCCGCAATGGCTTGCGAGATGGCCAGGGTTTCTACGACTACCGAGACATGGACGTGGACGCCTACAAGCAGCAGCGTCTTGGCGACTTTGTCCGCAAGCTGGAGTTGTCGGGATTGACGCCAGCGTTCGATGGCGCCTTGAAGCAAGCTTGAGCCTCAGGGCCCGGATGCCGGGCCCTGACTACACGAGGTTTCAGCGGGGGCCTTCGCCCGCTCGATAGCCTAGAAGTGGATTGCCCATAGTGGACGTTGACGGGTTGCAGGCTTTGCCGTTGTCCGAATGGCTGTTTCTGGCCGATACGTGCCTGTCGTGAAGGGTAGCAATCACCATCAAGCGATTGCGTCAACATCGCCACTTGGACTTTGCCGTCCTTGCCGGCGCGCGCCACCAACACGCGCCGATCAAAGTCCCCAACAAGCGTCTTGGCACCGAAAGCTGCCGACCATCAAGGGCTGCTACCGACCTGGAGCAGTCGGCGAACAGAATAATGGCAAATTAGCGGCTATGCTTGGTCTGCTGTCGAAACTGATCAGGCAGTCCGGCAGGCTGCGCGGAAATGACCCGCAACGTGCCCTATGTCACCCGACTATTCTGCGTGAAGCATCCAGTTCAGGGGCGCAAATCCGCAACGACACTCGGGAAGACATGGAGCAAACCCTGCACCTGCAGGCGCAGGGTTTGGACTAGATCTGTTGGGATCACTCAGGATCGAATCGACTTTCGCTACGGTGCGGCTGGGCACTGCGAAAACGGGGATATGCTCACCCCAGACATGCTGGCCAAGGTCTGCACGCTCGCCAGAGGCGCAGAACGAGGCTGAGGAAATTGAAAGGAACAGAACATCTGGCAAAAGTGATTGCCGACGTTCAATTCTACAATGGAGAGCGAGGAGAATCGTTACCTGAAACGATGATGTCAAATACAACAAATGAAAATGATTTCGTTTTATCGCCGAAATGTTAAGAGACTGCTTCCGAGAGTAAAAAATTTCACCATGAAATTAGCATCGCCAAATGCATTGCTTAGTGTCGAATAGTTGGTTGGCGTGACACTTAAGACGTATAGCTTCGGTAGCTATTGCTTGTCTCGGGAGCTTCGCTCACGAAAACCAGCGTGAATCCAGAACAGAGAAAAAATTTGGCTAATGCTACGTGCGGTGTGTTCTCAGGTTCAGGTGTCGGCACAAAAGGTTAATTGGTTTCCGAATACCGCTTCTATTGGTCAATTTAGAAGGATTATGTTTGGAGATTGTGGAATGGATTCTTTCAGGAATAAAAGCGCCGCAAAGCAAGCCATACCCACCAGTTCAAATAAGCCGCGCTCGACCAAATGGCACCGCATGTACTTTTTTCTTGCCGGATTCGACGTGCTGGTTGTTGTGCTGAGCGTGCTATTGAATCACCTGATCGTCGATACCTATCACCGCTCCATCAAGGCAAACCAGTCGTGGGTCCAACAGTTGTCGAGCTATTCAACGCTGGGCAGCCTGGCTTCCACAGTCAATGCGCCGGGCAATAATGTGTTCGATACACATAATGTTGAAGCCGAATCGCGGAACATGAATGAAGCCTTGCGCGCCTTCAACGAGCATTTGGCAATGGCCAAAAAACAGTTGGAAGTACGGATCGCCAATGAGGCTGAACACAGTGCAGATATACAAGCCTTTACCCTTGCATTGAAGGATGAGGTGGGTGCAATTGATGCCGCGATGGTCGAAATGGTGAACGAGGCCTTGCTGATCTTTTCCTACTTCAGGGAGGGGCAGTCGGATAATGCCGGCAAACGCATGGCAACGATGGACAGGAAGTTTGCCCTGTTGCTCGCCTCACTCAGTACCGTGCGGGATCGCGTTGGCCTGATTCAAAGCAAGCTCCTGGAGGAGGAGCTTGAGTCGGTCGAAGAACTGCGCCGGGTCGAATACGCGATCATGGTGTTCGTGCTACTGATGGTCAGTGCGGCCGTTATCTACGGGGGCAAGATCAGGCGCGAAATGGAGTCGCAAGCAGCCGAAAGGGAAGGTTATCTGGCAGTGCTGCGCGAAAGCGAGAAGCAGGCCCGCCAGCAAGCATCGCTGCTGGACAAGGCCCAGGACGCCATTGTCGTTCACGGGATGGATAACCGCATCCTGTACTGGAACAAAAGTGCCGAGCGTCTCTACGGTCTGTCAAAGGAAGAGGCACTCGGCAAATCGGCACAAGAGTTGATCTACCAGGGTAGCGCCGCTTTCAATGCGGCCACTAACAGCCTGATAGAAACGGGTGACTGGGCGGACGAAGTTACACTTCGACGCCGGGATGGCTGCACCATCACGCTCGAAAGTCATCGAACCCTGGTGCGAGACGATGATGGCCAGCCGCAATCCGTTCTGTCGATCAATACTGACATCACCCACCGTAAGACCGCTGAGCAAGAGGTCCAGCGTTTGGCCTTCTACGATCAGTTGACCGGGCTGGCCAACAGGCGGCTCATGTTGGACCGGTTACAGCATCTGCTGGCGGGCAGCTCCCGTAGCCTGCATACGAGCGCGATAATTCTCATTGACCTGGATAACTTCAAGGCACTGAACGACACGCTGGGGCATGACAGAGGCGACATGTTGCTGCAGCAAGTTGCTCTGCGCCTTTCCGGCTGCATACGCGAGAGCGACACCGTGGCTCGCCTGGGCGGAGACGAATTCGTCGTCCTGCTGGATGGCCTTAATGAGAATCCTCCAGAAGCAGCTATCCAGGCCAAGGCTATTGGCGAAAAGATTCTCAACTCTCTGAACATTTCCTACCAGTTGGATGGATATGAGCACCACAGCACCCCCAGCCTCGGCATTGCGCTGTTCCAGGGGCAGCTGAGCACAGTGGACGATATTATGAAGCGCGCTGACCTGGCGATGTATCGCGCCAAGGCGGCGGGCCGCAATACCATGCGCTTCTTCGATCCGGAAATGCAGGCGGTTGCCACGGCACGCGCCAGACTGGAAGTAGACTTGCGCCAAGGCTTGCAGGACAACGAATTCCTTCTTCATTACCAGCCGCAGGTGAATAGTGAGGGCCGTATCATTGGCGCAGAGGCACTGATGAGATGGCAGAATCCTGAGCGCGGAGTCGTGTTTCCAGGCGAGTTCATTCCATTGGCAGAGGATACGGGGTTGATTCTGCCGTTAGGCCGTTGGGCGCTGCAGGCAGCCTGCACTCAGCTGGTTGCCTGGGCAAAGCATTCGGAAACCGCCCGACTGGGTATGGCTGTGAATGTCAGCGCCCGCCAGTTTCACCATCCGGACTTCGTCGAGGAGGTACTGCAAGTACTGAGATACACGGGGGCCGATCCGAAGAAATTGAAACTGGAACTGACCGAAGGCCTGCTGATAGAGGATATGGAAGGTACTGTCGCCAAAATGATCGAGTTGAAAGAGATCGGCATAGGCCTTTCGCTGGATGATTTCGGAACCGGCTACTCGTCACTGTCATACCTGAAGAGCCTTCCGCTGGATCAACTCAAGATCGACCAGTCCTTCATCAGAGATGTGCTGGTTGATCCCAACGACGCCGCCATCGCCTGCGCGATTGTGAGCCTGAGCCAGATATTGGGGCTTTCGGTGATTGCAGAAGGTGTGGAGACAGAAGCTCAGCGCACCTTTCTGGTCAAGCATGGCTGCCAGACCTACCAGGGCTTCCTGTTTTCCCCGCCACTGCCAGCCGAACAATTTGAGGAGTATGTTCACGAAAGATTAATGGCGAGCACTGATTTCCCACGGACCAAGACTAAATCGCCATAACTTCGTAGGTGCCTGGGAACGTCCGTATATGGACTCCCCCTCATTGCAAGCCCCGTTGCTTTGGCGCCCGTGCCGACTGCACACGTATATTCGGCCTCTAAATACGGCATCGTTTCGATGCAGGGCCATGATGGGCTATTCGCGCGCCG
>NZ_JAHBCX010000025.1:0-73377 GCF_019955895.1 Pseudomonas sp. GL-B-12 | reverse complement strand
GCGGGTCAAAGGGGCGGCCGCGGGGGCTGCTGCCGGCGCCGTGGCGTCTGGTGTGCGCAGTAATCAGCACGATGAGTTTGATGATCGTGTCGACAGTGACGTGAAACAGAACGTCCGCCAGGACCGCGCCAAGGAAACCGCCGCGGCCGGTATGGTTGTCGGTGGTTCGCGCCAGCGTCAGGAACGCCGTTCGGATGCGAAAACCACGCAAACGAACACTGCGTCGGCCTACAGCAGTTGTTTGCAGGGCAAGGGTTACCAGGTCAACCCTTGAATCAACGCTGAACCGGGTACCGGGTCAGCTTGATCCACCTGAGCAGATCTCAACCTGTGGGAGCGAGCAGGCTCGCTCCCACAGGGAACTTCAATGTTTCGAGAATCCGGTCAAGAGCACAACTTCTGGGGCTTGAGCTCGCTGTTTCAAGGAAACAGACGGGTAAGGAAACTGCCTGTGGCTCAAATCTGACAACCGTTCATCGGTGAACTACGCTGCGATACGTACCCTCGATCTGAATTTCGTGACGTAAGGATCCGACACATGCGGAGCAGGCTGCTCGCTGTAATGTTTACTGTTTTCGGGATGTTTTGGTCGGTGCAGCTGTGGGCCGAGGATGCACTGAAAGTGGTTGATGCTCCCGTTGAATTGAAAGTGGCCAACCGCAGCATCATGGTGTTTCGCGCGACCATCCTCGGTGAAGCCCCGGCCTCGCGGGTCAAACGGGCGAAAGCGGTGATCGCTGAGGCGCTGGATGATACGGACGACCTTAATGTCACCATCGACCCGATCATGAAAAGCTACATGGTGCTGCTGGGTAGCCGGCGCGCCTTTATCGTTTCGCCCAAGGACTTCGACGAGACCGAATACGACTCGGTACAGCAGGCCGCCGAAGCCGCGGCTGGCAAGCTGCGCCAGGTCGTGGCCGAAACCCGGGAAGCCCGCAGCCTGCAATTGATCCTGCGCTCTGTAGTTGCCGCGTTGATCGCCACCGGCGTTTACATCGGGCTGCTATTCGGCATGTCGTACCTGCGGCGCAGAGTGCTGAAGAAATTGCCCGAACTGATGCATCGGCACACCCAGGCCCTGAAAGTCGGAAAGGTTCCGCTGGTCGACGCCAATTACCTGTATCCGCTAGCCAGCCGCCTGCTGGAGCTGGTGCGCTGGATCGTCGTGTTGCTGCTGACCTACGAATGGCTGGGCTTTGTCCTGTCGCGCTTTCCCTATACCCGTCCCTGGGGCGAAAGCCTCAACAACTATCTGCTGGAGCTCGGCGACTATCTGCTGCAAGGGATCGTCGGTGCCATACCCGGGCTGGGCGTGGCGCTGGCGATCTTCTTTATCGCCCGCGGTGCAACCGCATTCATGCGGCGGATACTGCGGCGCATGGCTGTACCGGGAACCCTGAGCTGGCTGAACCATGAAACCCTGCAACCGACCCAACGCCTGACGTCCCTGGCGATCTGGCTGTTTGCCCTGGCCATGGCCTATCCGTACCTGCCGGGTGCTGGCACCGATGCATTCAAAGGCTTGTCGGTATTGATCGGCCTGATGATTTCCCTGGGCGCCACCAGCGTGGTGGGCCAGGCGGCGGCGGGGTTGATCCTGACCTACACCCGAACCCTGCGCCCCGGCGAATTTGTGCGCATTGGCGACTACGAAGGCACGGTGACCGAACTGGGCATGTTTACCACCAGCATTCGCACCGGCCTGGGCGAGGTGCTGACCCTGCCCAACTCGATGATCACCGGCACCGTCACCAAGAATTACTCGCGGGTGGTACAAGGCCCCGGCTATGTGGTCGACACCGTCGTGACCATCGGCTACGACACGCCGTGGCGGCAGGTGGAGGCGATGTTGCTGGAGGCCGCAAAACGCACGCCGGGGGTACTCGAGGTGCCGCCGGCCCAAGTGTTCCAGACCGCATTGTCGGACTTCTACCCGGAATACCGGCTGGTGGCCCAGGCCATTCCCAGTCAGCCTCGGCCGCGCGCGGTGCTGCTGAGCATGCTGCACGCCAACATCCAGGATGTGTTCAACGAGTACGGCGTGCAGATCATGTCGCCGCACTACCTGGGCGATCCGCAACAGGAGAAATGGGTGCCCAGGGACAAGTGGTACCCGGCCCCCGCGCAGGAACCGAAGGAATCCTGATTACGCCTGAAAGGGAGTTCGCACCATGATCGAGTGCTGAGCGACCGCAAGGCCGCTCAGTTGTAGCAGTGTCAGAAAAGCATGTAGGCGGATGCGGTCGTCTGGTTCAGGTTGATCTCTCCGACTTCCAGAACTTCGTATTCAGCGCGCAGGCCGATGTTGCGAAAGACATCGACCTCCAGACCGACACCGTAGGTCAGGTCAACCCCGGTATCGTCGTCGGTGGCATTGCCGTCGGCGTCCCAGGCGTGAGCACCGACACTGCCGAATACCCGCATCCGATCGCCCAGCGGAAAGCCGACATGGGCGGCAGCCTGAGCCGATTTGCCTTCGAAATCGACATCCTTGTCCTTGAATTGACCGAGATCGACGTAGGCCCCCTCGAAGGCCAGGTAGCTGTTGACGCGATACCCGGCATAAACTTTGTAGCTGGTGTCGTCGTCGTCCAGTCTGGATTCGTCGGTCTGTATGCTGCTTACGCCAGCGCCAAGATATAAGCCTTTGTCATCAGCGAGCGCTTGAAAAGACAGCAACGATAGCAGTGAAGCGAAGCCAAGGTTTCGAAGTCGCATGTGTGGTGGAGTCCTTGTACAGGTTTGTCAGGTGTTAGGGTTCGGCGAGCATTTGAGGGGCCATGAGGGGTTAATAGAAGTCATTGATTGATATTTTTGGGTCGTACGGCGGGATGTTTGCCGGGCATTGAAAGTAGCGTCTTGCCAGCGCTTGAACAGGCAGCGCTTTGCAGAACAACCAGCCTTGCGCCAATACAACCCCCTCCGAAACCAGATGCGGCAGTTGCTCCTGAGTCTCGACACCTTCGGCCACGACCTTGAGTCTTAGCGACTTGGCCAACCGGGCAATGTGTCGCCACAAGGCATCCTCGGCAGCGATCTTGTCGTCTGCGATGAATGAGCGATCTATTTTCAGAATGTCGAAAGGCACCGAATCCAGGAGCGAGAGGTTGGAATAGCCGATACCGAAGTCGTCCACGGCAATGCGATGACCACACGCACGAAGTCGTCGCAATTGCAGGGCGGCAGGCTTCTGATCGAGCAAGGTCTTTTCAGTGATTTCAAAAGTCATGGCGGACGCGGGCATGTTGTAGGTTGCCAGCAGGTCGGCCACATAGTCTGGAAGGGTTGGGTCCTGAATATCCTGGGCGCAAAGATTGACCGTAATGTAGAAGTCCTTGCACGCCCAAAGGTAGGTGCTGTAATCCTGCGCCACTTGCCGAATAACCGAGCGTGTAAGTTCGCGGATCAATCCAGACTTCTGCGCCACTGGAATGAAAACATCCGCAGGCACATGGGTGCCGTTGTCGCTCCAGTGAGAAAGTGATTCGGCGCCAACCAGATAGCCCGTCGTCAAGTTAACGATAGGCTGGTAGTGAACACCCAGTGTGTTGGCTTTCATGGCATTACGAAGCCGTACGGCGATAGAGGTGTAATACCGTTGGGCACACCTTGCGAGCAAGAGCAGCGCTGCGAACACGCACACAAGGCCAATGAATAATTTGAATTTGAGACTTGTCAGGTAACTCAACGGAAGAGAGATGACGGCGATCAGTTCATTTCGGTTGCCCGCAAAGGCAATCAGGACCTTGTCTGCCGAGGTAACCAGTTCTTCAAGGTGGAACGGCTTCTGCATCATCAGCGGCTGAGGGCCCGTGGAGGCAATGGGCACTGCGCCGCCGGGGCCGATGAGGTCCAGTTGCAGGTCCTCGGGAAACTTCAAATTGTCGAGCAGGATCTTCTTGTTTGCCCAGACGTAGGTTGACTGTTCCGACACAATGATAAAGTCGCTGTCCGCAGAAACTGCGTGAGCGGAATCGACCCAATAGCTTCGTTTTCCAACGGAGAACTTACGCTTCTCGTTACCGGTTGGTATCGACTGGAGTTCTTGTCCGTAGGAGGAACAGATCTTGCCGTTGGGCAACTGGATTGCCGCTTGATCAACAAATCGCTGGTTTTTAACCAGGTCAGCCAGTTGTGAGTATTGCTCGACCGAGCATTCCTGGCCCGAACGATCAAGATCGCCGAGGGTTTCCAGTACTTTGTCGATCTGCGCATTAGGCTCCACTTGAGCAGCCCGCAGATCGGCATAAACGTTATTCAACTTCCGTGCGATGAATTGCTCAGCCAGTCCTCCAGCACAGAACCATGCGGCCCAGCCCGTCGCAGCAATCAGGCATACAGTGACTGCTTGCCTTCCAAGTAACGCTTTATATGCGGCAATCATCGAAAAACCCCGAGGTATCAATATTTCACTGTGCACCTTGCAGTCGCGGATTAAACGTCTTCAGTACCAGTCAATGACCCAGGCCAATAAGATGCCGCTTGCATAGACAGCAATGCACAGGGCGATTTTCTGCTTGAGTGGCAGTGTGTTTATTCGATGTTGCATGCTTATCTCCTTGAGTGGGCAAATAAGCAATGGTGGGTAACTGTGGTCAAACAAAGGAAATTATTAATCATCATTTGCAGGGCATTGATAAACGTCCGTTAACGATAACTCTTATCTCCAACGACCTGATTGTAAACGGATGAGGTCGTGTTCCTGGGCTTGGCTGAGTTACGCCTGGCCGTTTCTGACGGTGTCTCTCCGTAAGCAATCTGATACGCCTTGGAAAACCGGCCCAGATGGTGAAAGTTCCAGAACATCGCGGTTTCTGTCACGGTGGGCCACGTTTTATTGATCAGGTCGCGACGGGCACTTGCGAGTCTCAGGTTTCTGATATAGGCGATTGGCGACATCCCGAACGTTTCAATAAAGCCAAAATGCAGGGTGCGAGTGGTGGTTTCAAGTTGCCTTACGAGCGTTTTTATAGAGAGCGTTTTTTTAGTGTTTTCATGAATGTATTGTATGGCTTCTATCGCCACCTTTCGTCTTGTCGGGACTTTGCGGCTGAAGCCGCCAGCGGGCGTCAATGACTGCAACAGAGAAGCAAGAACCACACTTTCAATTGCTGAACCCTCTGCTTCGCTGCGTTGTACTGAAGCAGCGTCGTTGATGTCGACACAGCAGGCGCTGATGGCTTGAATGGCAGATTGTATGAATTGAAAGTTTTCAGCCTGGAAGCTGTGTTGTGTTCTGTTTGCAAGTATATCTATGACAGAGTGATGTTGGCGGCACCGGTCATAGTTTTCCAGTGTGGTGGTGATGGTGAAAAGTGTTTCATTCGGTTCGCAGGTGTAATGCACCGTTTCATCGCTGTGCAGTACGATGACTTCGTCAGGCCTTAGTTTGTGATTGTTTACGACGGGGCGTCCAACCGGGGGCTGCGAGATGGCGAATGTCACGAACCCGGCAGGGACAGAACTGACCAGGGTGACGGATGAGTCGAACTCAAGACGGCTGCACTGGAGTTCGGGACTGTAAAAGAGCTTATGTTGCCGAATGCGCGCCTCTTGCTCGGCCGGAATAAGGCTCATTTCCCATTTGCCTATTGTTCTATTCAGTTGGCTCGGCAAGGCAGAAGACAAATGAAAGATCTCGTCGGGCGGTGCGATACTCATGAAATTGAAGGCTCATCTGTTAAATGATTAGGGTCAAGCCTGACGGGCAGTCATGGAGAAGGTACGCGATTCGGCGTCCTGTCGGTCGGTGAGGTCGACCCCATTGCCATAGGCTTTGAACGGGTTGTCAGAGTCCCCGGATCAGTTCCAGTTCCGCCGAAAATGCGTACTTGTTGTCCAACGGTGAATCGTCCATGTGTTGAACGTTGCGCGGGTCAATTTTCGAACTGAAGATCTGCGATTGGGGTTTCATCGGGTCAATGGCTGCAGCTGTAAAGGAGTAAAAGTCGTCAATACAATAACCGGTTTTTACCTGATAGCTGGTTTTCACTGCGCTTGGGACCTTCTTGTTGATTTCGACACTCGTCAATTTGGCACTGTAGACACCCTTGTCGTCGGCCATGGCCTTGAGAGAAAGCAATAAACCAAACGACACGGTGACGAAGTTTTTCAGTAGCATCGAGACGATTCCTTATTAACAGTTGATTCAGGCAGAGCAGAATGTCAGCTGCATCTCTGCCACGACTTGGGCTGAAAATAATCTCACTTCGATGGTGTCTGCCAAAGTCAATAACTCATATTTACGAGGTCGTCAGAAGGGGCCGATCACTGCTTGCCCCGGCAAACACCACGTAACTCAAAAAAATATGCGCGAGTTGGCGTAACGCCTGCCGGTATCACTTTGTGAAGGGGTAGGGAGAGTAAAATCACTGTCCTGTTCGTCCGCATGATACTCATTCTCGCTATGGATTTTCAGATGCGATAGTTTCTGGCGGTCATCCGGGCTTGTTTCAATTTCATAATATTCAATGGTCGTGCTTTCGACGGAGTGCTCGTCGTGCGCTAGCGAATAAAGTGGCATGGCGGAGAAAAATAAAACCGCCAGGAATCCGAAAGTCGTCGATTTATGGATTCGCAGGATATGCATGGCTTTCACTTGATTCTCCTGTATAGGGCATTGTCCCGGACGAGAATCAAGCAGGCTCGATTCCAAAGATTATCGGCGAGGGATTTTTCGCAGGAGAGGCGTTTGATTCAAATCAATAAGTGTTATTTTTGTTTGAAAAACTCTTTGAGATGAACCTGTGCCAAGCGGGAGTTGAGTCAGTTCGGGAGGCCGATTAATGGTTCATGCAGCGCAAGCGGCCAAGTTCATGTACGTAAAAGCACACGGCGTTTTTATCCGGCGTCGGAATCAATTCGTAGTTTAGGATGGCGCCTTCTTGCAAGACATATTGACGTCTGAAGAACAGGTCAGGGGTCTTTTCAATGGCAAAAAGTTCATTGTCCTGGCTGAGTTTGATGTTGCTGACTTTGATTTCGACGTGGGTTTTGCTTTCACCGATTATATTCGCTGAAATGGTCGCATTGCGGATTTTTCCATTCAGGCTTTCCAGCGTGGTTCCAGTGAGTCGGCCATGCCCGATAGTGAGGTACTCTTCGGTGTTCAGTTGATCAAGATCTTCCAGCCATTGTCGGGCTTTTGTTTGATAACTGATGTTTTCCATGTAGTGCGAAGGAGAGTAAGCAAGAGAGAAAATGCACAGTGCATTGACCAAGGCTATGATTGGCCAGTGAATGGCTTGCGGAATTTCAAACTTCATAGGGTGACTTCCAAACATTGACGGATCATCAAGGCGAGGTCTCTTTCGCTGCTGTTCAATTGCAGATTTGCAGTGCTTAGATCCGGGCGAATGCACGAAACGGAATAATTGGCTTTATACAGGTTGATCCAGACCTGACCCTTCAGGTTTGCCGGTAGCTGTTCAGTTTGTTTGACCGACAGATCCATCAGCGCTTGAGCCTCGGCAAGATCGCTGCCCACGGCGTGTATGACCAGTCCATTCTTGTCGATACTGGAAATTTCAATTTTTGGCGCGTCGAAGTCGATCTGAAAAATAGTAAAGGCAACGACTGCCAGCGTAACGACATAAGCGATCAGCTGGGCCTTTGTAATGCGGGTGGATTTAATGGTTTTACCTGAAGGTGCCAGCAGTTCATCACCACCCGGTGGCGGTAGT
Source organism: Pseudomonas sp. GL-B-12 (assembly GCF_019955895.1). NCBI lineage: Bacteria > Pseudomonadati > Pseudomonadota > Gammaproteobacteria > Pseudomonadales > Pseudomonadaceae > Pseudomonas > Pseudomonas sp. GL-B-12. The sequence goes on along the minus strand of NZ_JAHBCX010000025.1, from coordinate 65,692 downwards.
TGCTCAGTGATGGGCGCGGGTGGCTGCGCTGTTTCCCCTCGGGGTTCCGGTACATCTGCTTCTGCATCGACGACACATTGCCGGTTGAAGCAATATCCACGTCGAGGAACAGTCATCAGGATCTCGTGATCTCGACTGTCATTGAGAATATTGCGTAGTGAGAAAACCGTTTGGTTCAAACTGCCAGAGGCAACCACGCGGTCATTCCAGGTGTAGTCGATGATTTCATCGCGGCTTTTAGTGACACCTGGCTCCATGAGCAGCAGGTCCAACAGACGCGACTCAGCTCTACCTAGCGTGGAATTTTGTACATCTCCATGGGGTGTCGTAATGGAAAGCATGGCGCTGTCCGGGTCGAATACCGCCACGGCGCCATTTTTCAACTTGAAGGTGTAGCTCATAGAAATCTTCCGTTCAGGCGGTGCTGGCCTGAGTATAGGGGCCGGATTTGGCTCGGTACATTCTGGTCTGGGAAGTGAACGAAGATGAGGGCCAGGCGGAAGGTGCACTGTATGTCGCATTTACAATGCCGGACTGGCTCGTTTCAGAGGCGTGCCGTGCGGCAAACAGCCCGGCCTGTCAGAGGTGTCAGTTGAATCAAACAAGGGAAAAGCATTGCTGGATGACCCACGGTTTTTGATTTGGACACCGTGAATAATGCTTGGAATGAATTATCTGCGCTATCCGAAAACTGCAAGCTCGGGCAGGTGGGTTTGCGCGGAGCCACGCCTGGATGAACTAACTTCGCTGTTGCGACAGGTTTCAATTGCAACCTGAACTATCAGGATACAAATCAATGATTGTGTTTTTTGTGCGCCATGTTTGTGAAAGATTATTTTTGATTCTTATTAGCTTTGAATCAGGGTCGTTACCGCTTTAAATGGATCTCGAGGAGCGTTGACGCACATCGCGTACATGGTTTGTTTGTCGCGGCGTAAACGATCCTCACCTCTCGTTCTACGGCTTTGCCCCGGGTCCTTTCATGAAGGGCCCGGGGCTTTTTTTGTTTTGGAGGGGGGCAGGCGAAGTCTGGAGGGAGAAGGGCAGGCAAGTCGCTGTCTGGCGCTACAAGCATTCCTGTGCGGCACGCTCGAAGCTCGATGGCTTGAAGGTTGAGGCCAGCAATTGGCGCTCGTAAAGGTACACATTGCCTCCATCCTGTGCCCTACGGGTTTCCAACACAGTGTCTACGGCAACTTTGCTCGAAACGACAACCCGGTAGCTGCGTTCGCTCCCTGACACGACAGGGCTCATCTCTTCGTCCTTTAACTTCGGTACGAGGCAGTCGACATATTGCTCGGGCGATTTGTCCGTTTGCAAAGTTAAAGTCGGGTCGTTCGCGGAGGAGACACAGCCGGCCAGAAGCCAGGACGCGAGCATCACGACAGGGACACATACAATTCGCATCGGTGGAGCCCTTAAGTTGGATTCGGTCAGGTTCGTTGAGTCGTGCTCAAAAGGTCGATAAACACTTCAGGCCATCGTCGTCGATCAAGGTAAAACATCGTAGCCGCGTTGTTGCAGACAACTGCTGTAGACGGAGTTGTTGGCGGTGATGCTTTGTTCGCTCGCACTCAGGTTCTGCCTGCGCTCCTGACGTTGCCTGGAGCCCCCCACGACAGCGCCGGCAGCTGCGGCACTGCGTGCCCGGTTCTGGCGATAGTCTTGCTTGGTATCGTCGTCGATCTGGTCATAGACGTTTTCATGTTGGCGCCCCCGAACTTCTGCCGCGGTCGCCCCGGCTACCGCGGCGGTTGCGGCACCCTTGGCCCGACCGCCGGAAGGCACGGTGCTTTGTACCGGATGTTGCGCGTTAGCCTGGGACTGGCAGGTACTGGTGTCCTGCTGGATGGTCTGGGAAGTCTGGCCTTTGAGGGGTACCACCGTCGCCGCCTCGGCGCTGGTGCTCAAGAGCATCACAAGAATCGCCAAGGCACAGGTGCTCAAGAACACCATAAGGACCGCTAAGGTTTCAGCCAGTATTTTCATCATTGAGCCTCACGTCAGGCGTCGGCACGGCTAACGGTTTGTCAGAGGGAAAACGCAGCGTGACGTCACCTTGAAACCCCATGCCGGTCTGCTTGCGATGGGGTTTACCTGAGTGTCAACGCTTGAGGAGGAGGGCCTGCATATCGTCTGTCATGCCTTTGAGTGCAACCTTGAAGTCATTGGCAACAATCGGCTGCTCGGCATTCTTGACGGTCTCACCGAATACCTTGCGCACGATTTTCGCGACCGGCATACCGGTCTTGGCGTCGATCAGGTTGGCTTCGATGTACATCTCGGCGGTCTGATCCCGATGCCCGGTGGCTGCTTGTGTCGCCCCGACAATGGCCCCGATTGGAACGGCCTCATACCAGTGCATGCCTTCGTTGTTGGCGCTGACGTGAGTGATCGCCGCTTGCAGGATCAGCGATCGCGAATCGGTCGGCGCCAATTGTGGATAAGGGACGATCGTATAGCGGCGGGCAAAGGCGAGCTTGACGCTGTCGCTGGCCATCAATTGCAAGTCTTGCAGGGTTTTCAGGCTGACGCGCGCGGTCGGCTGCGGCGATGGATACAGTTCCATCTGCCTGAACACCACAGTGGAGTACGCGCGAGGATCGAACCCTGGCGATACCCAGCGCAATACTTTCTGCTCACTCGGCGTAGTTTGCTCCTCCAGGCCCTGGTAATTGCCCAGGAAGCCCGAGTATTGCTCTTGCTGCGCCACTTTCGAGACACAGCCGACCTGAAATACACAGCTCAAAGCAATACCCGCAATCCATTTATTCGACATGCCCATGTGTTTGGTTCTCAAGTGATGAAAGTTGTCATTCGGGTTCCGACCTGGCTCCAGGCATTGGTCTGGGCGCCTCGTATTCGGGCACTGGTACTCGCCGGTCGGTTACGCAAAGCAGGTGCTTGCACGCCGGTCAATGCGGGCCGAATGCTGCCCGTAGCAGCGGGATAATCCGAATCAATAACTCTCAAAAACTGTTAAACACGCGGCCAGGAAAAATTGCACATCGATCACAGTTGCCTACGCTAACCCTTTGCAACGCCGGTTTTGGCGTCTACAGGTGAGTGAGATGGATTTGAAAGAAGGATGGATGGGTACCGCGTCGACACTCGTCGTTGCGTTGGGCTGCATCCCGCTGGCTCAGGCCGAAGATTCGGCAGAGTTGGCGAAGAAAGCCCTCAACCCGGTCGCGGCGATGTACAGCCTGCCGGTGCAGTACAACTGGGACCAGAAGATGGGGCCGACCGGTGAGGGCATGCACAGCGTGACCAATATCCAGCCTGTGCTGCCGTTTGCCTTGAACGAAGACTGGAACCTCATTTCCCGGACCATTCTGCCGGTCATCGATCAGCATGGTCTGGCCCCCAATGGCGCGGCGGACAAATCCGGCACCGGCGATATCACCCAGAGTTTTTTCTTCTCGCCGACCAAGCCCACGGAAAGTGGCTGGATACTCGGTGGCGGCCCGGCGTTGCTGATACCGACCGGCAGTGACGAGTTGCTCGGCAGCGAGCAATGGGGCCTCGGCCCGACGGCGGTGGCGTTGAAGCAGTCCAACGGCTGGACCCGAGGCATTCTGGCCAACCATATCTGGGGCCTGGACGACAGCCCGCCGGACGACAAGGAAAAGGTCAACCAGACCTTCCTGCAACCCTTCCTCTCGTACACCACCCATACGTTCACGACCTACGGGGTGAACACCGAGTCGACCTACAATTGGCAATCGCGCGAATGGTCGGTACCGGTCAACCTGACGGTCACCCAACTGCTGAGAATCGGCGGTCAACCGCTGACGGTGCAGGCCGGCCCGCGCTACTGGCTCGACAGCCCGGAGGACGGCCCGCAAGGTTGGGGCTTTCGCGCCGCCGTGACGCTCCTGTTTCCACGCTGATACGCCGTTTCGGACGGCCTGGAGGAGACACCGCATGGACCGATTCACCGGCGGTTGTTTGTGCGGCAAGGTGCGCCTTGTTGCGTCGGGGCGCCCGTTCCGGGTTGGCGTTTGTCACTGTCTCGACTGCCGCAAGCATCATGGGGCGCTGTTCCACACGTCCGCGATATTTCATCAGGATGCAGTGACGATCGAAGGTGAAACACGTGACTACGCCGGGCGGCATTTCTGCCCGCAGTGTGGTTCGTCGGTGTTCTCACGCAGCGCGGACGAAATCGAAGTGAACCTCGGATCCCTGGATGCCCCTGACCAGCTGACGCCAACCTACGAGAGCTGGGTCGTGCGCCGCGAGGCCTGGTTGCCGGTGTTTCCACTCACCCGACGCTACGAGCGCGATCGAGACAGCACGGGGCGTTTTGAGGACTAACGGGCACCTATTCAAATGCCGTGAAAAGCGGCTATGACAATGAGCGCGAGAAAACACATCAACTGAACGCTGAAGAAAGTAAACCGAACCGCCACGAATGCATTGGTTTGCTCATGGGATACGTGAACCAGTGACTGGCACACGCGAGCGATCAGGACGAGTGTGGACAAGTAATTCACTGCTGCGCCATTGACATCAAGGGCTGTAATCACGAATACGATGACGGCAAAGACAGGCAGGTTTTCCACACAGTTGGCGTGAGCCCTTGTCCCGCGCCGATACCAATCCTCGCCTTCGAGCCGATCGCTTCGGAAAGAGGCTATCGGAACTCTCGAGAACAGGATTCCTACCCAGCGATAAACCCCGACGGTTGCCATCAACAGCAGCAAGGTCCAGGTCGCAAACCCAAGCAGCATCCACATCGGTATCGTCATGGCCGCCATCCTCGATAGTTCATTATCAGCACGTCATCCCACAGCCGCGCGGCCGACGAGCAGTCGGTCGCGCACTGTCGGTCAATTGCTCATGATGGGGGCCAGTGCGGTTTGAATCCGCGACATCTGCGCTGGCGTTGTCATCTGCGTCAGCAAACGGCCGTAGTGTGGATGCCGTACGCCCGAGATAATGTATTGCCAGCGGTAGGCGCTCAGCACGCAGGCTTTGATTTGCGCCGTCTCATCGCCACTGAACGATCGTGAAGCATTACTGATGAAGTAGTCGGCATCGGCTGCCGATTGTGCCTGCAGGATTGCGTCGACGGCCGCCACCAGCGCAATCAGATCGTTCACTGCCTGGTCGCGCTCGGCGGGCGAGAGTTTCGCGTGCTCGTCCCGCCACTCCAGTTCATCGAGTACCACGTGGCGGCTTTCATCCTTCCAGTGAAATTTGAAAACATCCTTGAACAACGGGCACAGCTCCTCGCGCGGGGCGATGCTTTGCACGTAGTGCGCCTGAACAAACAGCTCGATATGACAGGTCAGCGCCAGCACCGACCAGGTGCTGGCCGCGAGTACCGCGCGCGCCACCTCGTTTGGATCGGCAACCTGACGATATCCCGCTGGCAAATGCGCACCCATCATCGTCTCCATGCGCCGGAACAACTCCTGGTGCTTGATCTCGTCGTTGGAAAAACGCACCAGCGCTTCAAGCGCCAGTTGATTGTCAAATACATGGGCCCGACCCTGATCGAGCATCTTGGCACTGATGAAACGCTCGACCAGACCAAAGATGTACGCATAGGTCCGGCCCTGGATCTGACTGAGCAGGCGTGCCTCGGCCGCATCGAGAAAGGTCAGGCGGTCGACCTGCGAGAGTCCGTCGGGCAGGAATTTGCGCGAGAAGTCGAAACTGCGGTCCTGGAGCAGATCGCGATCGATCTGCCATTCGGTTTTTTTCGAAGACCTGACCATTTGCGCATAACGGGCGGTGTTGCCTGACGCTGAGCCGGGTAGGGTAACGACGCTGTTCATATGGATCTCCTGCTGCCCTGGTTGAGTTGGAATGGGGCAATTTCGGTTGACGTCGGAGCCAATGAGCCTCTGGGGACAATCTCGATCGCTGAGTCCGCGTTGGTGCTAATCTAGGCGTCGCAGTTCAGGCGGTGAATGACCGGTGCGCCTGAATACCTGCTCCGGACTCCGGAAAGGAGGGCGGTCAAGTGTTGGATGCGCTTTCTGATGTCTTGCGTGTGATTCGGCTGTCTGGAGGCGTCTTCCTCGAGGCGGAACTCACTGCGCCCTGGTGCATCAACGGCAGAATCTCGGCGGATGATTGCAAACCGTTCCTGGCAGCACCTCGACACATCATTGCGTCGCATTTTGTCGCCTCTGGGCGCATGCAAATTCAAATCGACGGTGGTGCCGCCATCGAGGTAGGGGCAGGCGAGCTCGTTCTGCTTCCTCGCAACGACGCTCATTCCTTTGGCAGCGATCTGAGCCTTGCGCCTATGCCGGCCAGAGAAGTCATTGAGCCGCCAGAAATCGGTGGCATTTCACGGATCAAGTACGGCGGGGGCGGTGAGGCCACGCAGTTGTTGTGCGGGTTCCTCGGTTCGGAAACCCCCTTCAGTCCGTTGCTTTCGTCGCTGCCTTCCTTATTGAAACTGGACCTGCGCGCGACGGCTTCGGGCACCTGGATCGAAAGCTCCTTCCGTTTTGCTGTCAGTGAGATCGCGGCGGGCCGAGTCGGCTCGACAACGGTCATCGCCAAGCTATCCGAACTGCTATTCGTCGAAGCCGTCGGCCAGTATGTCGCCAGCCTTCCCGCTGAGCGGCGCGGGTGGCTGGCGGGTTTGCGCGATCCGCATATCGGGCGCGCACTGGCACTACTGCATGCTCGTCCAACCGAGGGCTGGACGGCAGAAGCACTGGCGCTTGAGGTGGGCATGTCGCGCTCGGTGTTCGCCGAGCGCTTCACGGCATTGGTCGGACAGCCACCGATGCAATACCTGACACTGTGGCGCATGCACGTGGCGGCTCAACACCTGCGCGAAGGTCGCGGCAATGTGGCGCAAATCGGCTTTGCCGTTGGCTACGACTCCGAAGCCGCGTTCAGTCGCGCATTCAAACGCCAATTCGGCACATCCCCCGGCACCTGGCGCAGACAATCGGCATGAGAGGGGATTGAGCTGTAGCCGCCTACCCTGAGCGTCAGATATTGAACTGTAACGGCCCTAGGCTTGACGTCCGGACGGAGCGCTTCTGTCGCCCATCAATCAAATTGAGACGATCGTTCTGAGTCGCGTCAATGATTTGTATCGGAATGATATGTATTTACTTACAAAAGATAATCGTTATTATTCGCGCGATCATTCATACAAAGGTGTCCATGGTGGCTCGATCGCGCATTTACCCAGCCTCTCTGTCGTTGCTGGGCGTTCTGGTTGTACCTGATTTACAGGCAGAAACGCAGCCAGCTCTAACCCTGCCGGCAACCGCTGTGAACAGTGATTACAGCGAGCAGAGCTACATGTCGACCGAGAGCAGGAGCGCGCTGAAGATCGATGCCCCGCTACGGGATATCCCACAAACCGTCAACGTGGTTCCCCAGAGCGTCATCAAGGATCAGGGGGCTCAGTCGATGGAAGACGTGCTGAAGAATGTCCCCGGTATCGGCCTGTCCAATGGTGACGGCCAGCGCGACCAGGTCACCATCCGTGGTTTCAGTGCCATTGGCGACATGTACATCGACGGCATTCGCGACGATGCGCTGTACTTCCGGGATCTGTCCAACGTCGAGCGGGTGGAAGTGATCAAGGGGCCGGCTGCGGTGCTCTATGGCCGAGGCTCTTCGGGGGGGCTGATCAACAGCATCAGCAAGACACCCAACTTCGCACCCAGGCAGGAGGTCGGCGTCAGTGTCGACAGCGAGGGCAAAAAACGCACTCAGTTCGATGCCGGTTGGGCCGATCAGCAGCAAGGCGATAAAGCCTTTCGTGTGACCGGTGCGCTGGAGAACAGCGACACCTTCCGGGATGACGGCTACATCGACCGCAAGGCCATCGCGCCTTCGGCCTACTTCAAGCTCTCGGATGATCTGGAACTGGACCTGGGCGCGACCTATCTGTATGACAAGCGCCTGATCGACTTCGGTATCCCGGCACGAGGCGACCGACCGGTCGATGTGGACCGCGACAAGCGCTTCGGTGCCGCCGACCCGGATGATGACTACACCCGCAGCGAAGTGTTCTCGTTCACGGCGGGTGTCGACTACCGGATCAACGACGATTTCAGCCTGAGCAATACCAGTCGTTACTACCACTACGACCTGGATCGCAACAACACACTCGCGGACTCCAGCCCGACACGTTTCGTCACTGCTCCCAATGGTGAACTGCTGGTAAAACTCAACCGCGGCAACGTGCAGCGCAAGGAGGACGGGTGGTTCAACCAGACCGAACTCAAGCAGCGCGCCGTGCTCGCCGGGATGAACCATAACCTGCTCTATGGAGTGGAGCTGGGGCGCCAGGTGAAGGACCAGTCCGTATTCAGCCAATCCAATGTGGCCAGGGTGCCGGTGTACCGCGATGCCTTGGTCGACGTGCCGTTCCAGGCCAATCGGCAAACCGCCAAGGGTACCAATACCCAGGACACTGCCGGCTTCTATATACAGGACCTGATCGAACTGGCGCCACAGTGGAAGGCTCTGCTGGGTGTGCGTTACGACGTGTTCAACCAGGAATACGCCGATGACCTGACGCACAGCGAGCTGTCGCGCACCGATACGACCTGGAGCCCGCGAGTCGGTCTGGTCTACCAGCCCGATCAAGTGCAGTCCTATTACGTCTCGGTGAGCCGTTCCTACCAACCCTCCGCCGAGATGTTCGCCCTGAGTACGACGAACCAGGATCTGGAACCAGAGGAGACCACCAACTTCGAGATCGGCGGCAAGTGGGACCTGCTCGACAATCGCCTGGCGTTGACGGCGGCGCTGTTCCGCCTGGAACGCACCAATATGAAAACCAGCGATCCGGCGAACCCGACCAAACTGGTGCTTGCGGGTGAGCAGCGCACCGATGGCCTTGAGCTGACCGCCAGCGGGCAGTTGAGTGACAAATGGCAGGTCTATGCCGGTTACGCCTATCTGGATGCCGAGATCACCAAGTCCAACAGCTTTACCAACGGTGTCGCCAACGAAGGCCAGGTACCCACCTTGACGCCGCGCCACAGCGCCAACCTGTGGTTGGTGCGTTCGCTGACGCAAACCTGGCGTGTGGGCTTGGGAGCCAACTATGTCGATGACCGCTATACCGCGCTGGATAACAATGTGGTCATGCCGGCTTACACAACAGTGGACACCGCGCTGCTGTACAACCAGCCGAAATGGGACATGGCCCTGCGTCTGCGCAATGTGTTCGACAAGGACTATTACGCTTCGGCGCATGGTTCGGTGGATCTGATCACGCCCGGTGCCCCACGGACGCTGGAGCTGAGCAGCAACTATCGCTTCTGAGTACAGTCCTGAAGAACAGGCGTCCGGCATTGTCGGGCGTTTGTTTGGGGCGCTTTCAAAAAGCGCTGTTCATGATCAGGTTCCGGCAACAGGCATGTGTCGTATTTCCCGAAGAGCCGATAACGATTAAGCGCAATGCGGTCGTATGTCCAATCTCGAAGTTTGCGAGGGAAGATGCGCAATAGATTCACGGGGCGCCAGAGTGCGGGAAACTGGGCGATGATTTCGAAAAATGCATCCGAACGTGCCCAGTAGTGTCGGTCGCGGATCACCGCCATGGTGTCGAATTGATCCATGGGCAAACCCGCCCACGCGAGCAGAGCCTGCCCCTCGGGTGACTGAACCGCCGCCAACCGCAGGCGCCGCTGGCGATCATGGCGAATCAACAACCTCACCCAGCCATTGCACAGCTTGCAGACACCGTCGAACAAGACCACCGTCTCTCCAGGTTTGAGCAGTGGCGCGGGTGACGGGCGGATGTGCGAGGCTGGCATAAGCGTGGGTCCAAGGGAGCCTGGTTATCCCGGAACACTGGATTTTGTGTAAACGGGATTTCGGTTAAAACGACAAATGCAGCACCTTGAGTGCTGCATTTGAGGCTTGAGACCGCACATTATTGTCGGCCTGGGGACGCGCTACTCAGATCAGCTTTTGGCGCGATCGGTCGCCTTGGCTTTGCTTTCAGCTACAGCGCCTTCAGTCTTCTGTTTCTGTGCAACCTGGAAGGTTTTCATCGAGACTGTCCGGGCCGACTCCATGCGAGCGAAGGTCCGGTCACCGCCACCGGTGGCCATGGCCAGAGAAGAAGCGGTCAGGGTGGCGACTACGAAGAGAACTTTCATGGATTTCATTTGGGTATCCTCAAGTGAGATTTTGTTAACAGCTAAAAGCGGAATTTATTTACTAAAGCTGAACTTCCTTGTTCAACCTGGCGTCACCATCCAGCCAGAGCGGCGTTTCCTGGTGACCAGGTGCCTTGCTCCATGCGCCCTTCGGAGTCTTTGTTTTTTGCCCAGGCAGTGAGCAGTACCATCATCGCGAATCCACCAACGATGAGAACCGGATAGGCTGCCAGCAACTCCACCAGCGAGTACTTCCAGGCCAGCGGACGACCAACACCGAGCATGGCGGCATAGAACCACGACACGCCAGAGAGGGCGCCGGAGAACAGCGCCAGCATGCGCAGGTTGAAGGAGAGTTTCAGTAACGAACCGGCTTTTTTCAGCGCCGGCAATACAGCGCTATGCAACAGGAAGCCGTTAAAGGTCAACAGTACAACGATGCCGATCTTGGCTTGCAGTTTTGGATTGAGGAAGTACTCCATCCCCTTGCCGGCATAATCGATCCCGATAATACCAATGCCCGTAATCCAGAGCGCTACAAGTGCAAGCGATACGGTTTTTTGAAGGCTTTCCATGTGCGCGTCATCGTGGTGACCTGACGCATCGCCTTTCAGGAGTTGCTTGACCATTGCAATGTCACTGGTCAAAACCAGCCCGATTGCCACACAGCAAGCGATAAGATGGAAATATACAACGCCCAAACGCAAATATTCCACGGTGGACGAAGAAAGCATACTAAGTTCCATGGTTACCTCTTGGTTATAATAGTGAATCAACATGGCTCTCATGTACGGCTTAGTTGATATTTGCCGTTGCTGATTGCAATCAAGATCCAGAAGTTTCTATTAATTAATCTTGCGGCGTTACGCTGGCAAGACAATAGCGGGTTTCGCGAATGAACTTTTAGTCATTCGATCATGTCCATTTTCAGGTAACAAAAAACCTCAATCGCACTGGGTGCATAGGAGGTTTAACTTCCGCTTCTGGGGTCAGGTGAGGGGGCAGAGCCCGTGTCATCTGTTGCGTATTCTGAACGAAAAAACCCGGCTCCGTTCATTTTTTGATCAATTATCCTGACCAACGGCAGTGAAATGGCTAGTCGCTCATTGCCTGCCAGGATAGCGCCAGCCAGCACCATTACTGGCTTTGCGGCGAGTTCGGAGGCAGCTGAGAGCCCCGCCGATTTTTTCGTCTTTTTTTGTGGATTCCATGGAAAAAACGGGGGGGGTACAAGCTGGTCGGCCATAAAAAAGCACCTGGTCGGGTTTACAAACCAGGTCAAGGTACTGTCATTTCCCCCCCCTGAAAAAGTCAGATTCTCCACATGTGGGGGTACCCACGGAGAAAGACCGAACCCGGGAATCGCGTAGTCGTTACTCAAGCAACTGATCAATCAATACCGCATTGGTATAGATCAAGCTGCCATCGCTCGCACGGTGCCCGACCAGATGAAACTGACCGCGTTCGTCGTGCAAATAGACACGCATTTGACAGTCGGACAAGGGGGCGTATCCCTCGGGCATGATCAAGTCCATCGAGTCCATATCGACATCGACCATGGCTTCAGGCTCGTGGGTCTTCTGCAAGCGCTCTTCGGCCTCCTCCAGACGGACATGCAGAGGTCCGTCGACGTAGAAATGGACTTCCCCCATCGGGATGGACTTTTGGGCGCCGCTGGTTTTGCACCAGCCTTCGATCGTCAGGGCACTCATGACGAAACCTCCCATGTGGATTGTTGGACTCTGTAGCTATCGTCTCTGCTCAATGCCGTCACTTATGTTTGATGACTACACCAGGGCAGGGTTCGTCTTTTGGGGCCGCTTCTGGCCGAACTCTGCCGTCCGTCATCAGAAATTCAGTATAGCCGGTCGCCGGGCCTCGCTTGCCGACCTCGCGGTACAAGCCGATGGCTCTATACTTCTTACTGACTTTGCCGCCCGGATGGGTGGTAGTTGTCTGCCCTGCTTGGACGTCAGTGGCGATGCTTTTGCATAACCGATGAACAACAGGAATAGGATGAAGAGGAAATGGCAATAGCAATTATCTTGATACTAATCGTTATTGCATCAGTGCTATTCCACATATTGGCGCCTTGGCAGGCGACACCGGCAGCATCCAACTGGGGATCCATAGACACCACCCTGTTCATCACCCTGATCATCAGCGGAATATTTTTCATTGCCATCACGGTATTCATGGCGGTAGCGGTGATGCGCTATCGTCACAAGGAAGGTTCCAGGGCGGCCTACCAGCCAGAAAACAAAAAACTGGAATTATGGTTGATTGTCGTTACCTCGCTAGGTATTGCCGGGATGTTGGCGCCAGGACTGGTTGTTTACAACGATTTCATCCGGGTGCCGAAGAATGCTTACGAACTTGAAGTAGTCGCCCAGCAATGGCAATGGGCCTTTCGATTTCCCGGCCAGGACGGGAAGTTGGGCAAGTCGGATATCAAGTTTGTCAATTCCGCCAATCCCCTCGGTGTTGATCCCAAGGATCCTGCAGGGCAGGACGATGTGCTTGTAATGAATAATGAAGTTCGCCTTCCGCTCGATCGGCCGGTGAAAGTCTTGTTGCGCGCTAAAGATGTACTGCACGATTTCTATGTACCGCAAATTCGCAGCAAGATGGATATGGTGCCAGGGATGGTGTCGTACTTTTGGTTTACGCCGACTAAAACCGGAAAATACGAAGTCCTTTGCGCTGAATATTGTGGCGTAGGTCATTACAACATGCGCGGCCATATGATCGTGGAAGAGCAGGGCGTCTTCGATCAATGGCTCAAAGGCCAGCCGACTTTTGCGCAGACATTGACCACAGCTGCCACGCCCAGTCGAGACAGCGTGCTGGAAAAAGGCCGCCAGTTGGTCGAACAACTCGGCTGCAAGGCCTGCCATAGCCAGGATGGCGGTGCCAGTCTCGGCCCGGGATGGAAGGATTTGTACGGCCGCACTGAACAGCTTGCCGATGGCACCAGTGTGCTGGTCGATGAGGCCTATCTGAAAGAGTCGATTCTCGATCCGAAGGCCCGATTGGTACAGGGCTACCCGCCGGTCATGGTGGCCTATACTCTCAATGGCGATGAACTGGGTGCTGTCATCGCCCTGATCAAATCACTGGGTGCTGCGCGGCAAGACGATGAACCTTCGACTGGCGAAGCGTCGAGCCCGGGTGAAGACCTGGTGGCGCAGGGACAGCGACTGGCCGGGTCGCTCGGCTGTCTGGCCTGCCACAGTGTCGATGGCAACAAGGGCGTCGGCCCCAGCTGGCAGGGCCTGTATGGCAAGACGGAAACCTTTGCCGACGATACGAGCGTAAAGGTCGATGAGGGCTATCTCAAAGATTCGGTTCTTCATCCCAATGCCAAAATCGTCAAGGGCTATGCGGCCGTCATGCCGGCATTGGCTCCGAGTGACGAGGAGCTGAATGCACTGATCGCTTTCATCAAATCCAAAGCGAATGCCGACGCTGATGCGAGCAAGGCGGAGCCAGGGAAGTAGCCGTAAAGCAGCCAGGAATGCACCGAAACTTCGACAGGAGGATGACGTGATGGCCTATGCGGAGCAAGCCGAAACAGAAGCACTGCACGAGCCCAAAAGTTTCCTGACCAAATACATCTGGAGTCAGGACCACAAGGTCATAGCCATTCAGTATTCGTTGACGGCCATCTTCGTGGGGCTCATCGCTCTGGTGTTGTCCGACTTGATGCGCATGCAGATAGGCTTCCCCGGTAGTTTGGCGTTCATGGACGCCAGTACTTATTATCAGGCGATGACCATGCACGGCATGATCATGGTCATTTACTTGCTGACGGCCTTGTTTCTAGGCGGCTTCGGCAACTATCTGATCCCGCTGATGGTGGGCGCCCGCGACATGGTCTTCCCCTACGTCAACATGCTCAGCTACTGGTTTTACCTGGTGGCGGTACTGGTGTTGCTCAGCAGTTTTTTTGTCCCTGGCGGCCCCACAGGTTCCGGCTGGACGCTCTATCCGCCACAGTCCATAGCTCAGGGGACACCGGGGGTCGAGTGGGGCATCGTCCTGATGCTCGTCTCACTGGCGATTTTCATTGTCGCGGCCACCATGGGCGGGTTGAACTACGTCACTACGGTGTTGCAGGCGCGCACGCACGGCATGACCTTGTTTCGCATGCCACTCTCGGTATGGGGCATCTTCATGGCCTCGATCATGGCCTTGCTGGCGTTCCCGGCGTTGTTTGTCAGTGCGGTCATGATGCTGTTCGACAAACTGTTGGGCACCAGCTTCTTCATGCCGGCGATGATCTCGCTGGGGCAGCAGCTCGATCACCAGGGTGGCAGCCCGATATTGTTCCAGCACCTGTTCTGGTTCTTCGGCCACCCGGAGGTCTATATCGTTGCTCTCCCTGCGTTTGGTCTGGTGTCCGACTTGATCAGTACCCATGCGCGTAAAAATATCTTCGGCTACCGAATGATGGTGTGGGCCATTATCGCGATTGGCGTACTCAGTTTTGTGGTCTGGGCGCACCATATGTATGTCAGCGGAATGAACCCGTACTTTGGCTTTTTCTTCGCCGTCACCACCTTGATCATCGCGGTGCCGACCGCGCTGAAAGTCTACAACTGGGTGCTGACCCTGTGGCAGGGCGACATCCATCTGACCGTGCCGATGCTGTTTGCCCTGGCCTTTATCGTCACCTTCCTGGTCGGCGGCCTGACCGGGTTGTTTCTCGGCAATGTGATCGTGGATATTCCGCTCTCGGACACCTATTTCGTCGTGGCCCATTTTCATATGGTCATGGGGGTCGCCCCGGTCCTGGTGGTGTTCGGCGGCATTTATCACTGGTTCCCGAAAATCACCGGGCGCATGTGGAACGACACCCTGGGCAAGCTGCATTTCTGGATTACCTTTCTGGGCACCTACGCCATCTTCTTCCCCATGCACTACCTGGGTTTCCAGGGCATGCCACGACGCTACTACGCCTATGAAAACTACGCGTTCATCCCACAGTCTGCGCAAGAGTTGAATGCCTTCATTACGGTGGTCGCATTGATCGTCGGCGTGTCCCAATTGCTGTTCGTGTTCAACCTGGCCTGGAGTGCATTCAAGGGCAAGCCGGCAGGCAGTAATCCCTGGGGCGCGGCCAGCCTGGAATGGCAGACGCCGAACACCCCGCCGAAACACGGTAACTGGGGAGAGAAGCTGCCGGTCGTGCATCGCTGGGCCTATGACTACAGTGTGCCGGGGATAGAGCAGGATTTCGTGCCGCAAACGGTTTCCGCCGAGGAGCTGGAGCACATGCGGCAACTCAGTGCCGGAACTAAAATAGCGGACGTCAAGACATGAACAGACTGCTATTGAGAAACGCCGACGGCGCTGATCCCGGCGGCAGCTGGAGTCGCGACCCTGAGGGAATTCAGGCCGGCGAGGGTGCCGATAGAAGGCAAACCGCAAGGGTAGGTCTGCGCTTGTTTCTGGTGGTGGTGAGTTCGTTATTCTTCCTCTTCCTGATCGCCTTTGTCGCCCGTTCACAAATGGCCGACTGGCTACCCCTGACAGAGCCTTTGGCGCCGCTAGGCAATCTCCGACCGCTCTGGCTGAATTCGGCTTTTCTGGTATTGAGTTGCATCGCACTGCAGTGCTCGCGCATGGCCGCCCGACAGGCTCGGCTGGGCGCAACTGTCATTGGTTTTGCATTGGGGGGTGTCTTTGCCATTGCCTTTCTGGCGGGGCAACTCTGGGTCTGGCAGCAGTTTGTCGCCTGGGGCTACTTTGTCGCGAGCAATCCGGCCAACAGTTTCTTCTACCTGTTGACCGGTCTGCATGGGCTCCACCTACTGGGCGGGCTGATCGCCTGGTGCTGGATCGTCGCTAAATTCCTGCGTCATGTGCCGCTGGTGCAACTTGGCGCCAGCGTAGAGCTCTGTGCCATCTATTGGCATTACTTGCTGGGCCTGTGGTTCGTGCTATTCGCGCTGTTGGCCAGCACGCCGCAAACCTATGAAGCCATCGCCAGATTCTGCGGCCTGAGGTGAACAGCCATGGCATTGCACCCACAAGCCCAAGCCCAAGCCGAGATCAGTTCATCCAATCCACCAGGCTTGCCGCCAGCACCGGGATGGCAGGGCATCGCCAGCGATTGGTCCTCGGATAAAGAGGCCTTCAAGCAGGTGCCTTGGGGCAAGGCGATGATGTGGATATTCCTGCTCAGCGATACTTTTATATTCACCTGTTTTCTGACCGGCTACATGTCGGTACGCATGACCATCACCAGCGCCTGGCCGAACCCCAGTGAAGTGTTCGCATTGACGATCGGCGGCAGGGAAATCCCGCTTATTCTGATCGCCATCATGACCTTTGTGCTGATCAGTAGCAGCGGCACCATGGCCATGGCCGTCAATTTCGCCTATCGCCGTAATCGCGCGAAAACCACGGTGCTGATGCTGGCGACCGCTGCCCTGGGGGTGACTTTCGTCAGCATGCAGGCATTCGAATGGAGCAAGCTCATCGCCGAAGGGGTGCGTCCCTGGGGCAACCCCATGGGGGCGGCGCAATTTGGTGCCTGCTTTTTCATGATTACCGGGTTTCACGGACTGCATGTGTCAATCGGCGCCCTCTACCTCAGCATCGTGGCGCTGAAAGTATGGCGCGGAGATTATGAGCGCTCCGGAAACTACCAGAACGTCGAGATAGCCGGGCTTTACTGGCACTTCGTGGATCTGGTGTGGGTATTTATTTTTGCATTCTTCTATTTATGGTAGAGGAGCACGAGTGATGGCACATGCTCAGGGTCAGCAACATCCAATCAGTCTGTACCTTAAGATCTGGGGGCTGTTATTCGTCCTCAGCACGATGTCGTACCTTGTCGACTATTTCCACTTCCATGGCTACCTTCGGTGGTCCCTGATTATCACTTTCATGCTGTTGAAGGCAGGTTTGATTGTCTCCATCTTCATGCATATGGCATGGGAGCGCCTGGCCATGGTCTACGCCATACTGGTGCCACCTTTGTGTTTACTGGTGCTCATCGGGCTGATGGCCACCGAGGCAGACTATGTTTTCCTCAGCCGGGTCATTTCCTTTGGCCAATAAGCAGCTTTCGGATGGCCTTGATTCTCCAGGCGCTAACCCGATATCACTCGCTTGAATTGATGCCATTTGTGCTGCCAGGCCACTGTCCAGTGGGGGGCTGCCGCTCCCGTGCCAGCGATCTTCAGTTTTGGATGATGTTTGATTACCTGGTCCAATACCGATTCTTGATTCGGTTCAACATCCACGAAAAAGATATGTTTGCCCTCGGTTACCACCTGCTTGAAATTGCGGAAGTGAGTGTTCGGCACCTGGAACCCAAAAAAACCGCCTTCCCAGATGCAGAAGCCCAATACAACAATGGCAAGGAAGATGAAGGGCATCCAGCCTGCGGCGGATTCGGTCCAGCCCATCCAATAGGCACCACCCAGGACCAGCGCCGCGAGTGGCACACCGATCACCGCACCAATCTCACCAGAGTGAACAGCATCCTGTTCCATTAACGAGTTGACCTCGTGGAGGTGATGTTGTTCTACATCAGCAACTTGTTCACTGAGCACATGAATCTGTTCGGAATTGATGCCGCTGGCTTCCAATTCATATTCAACGGTTTCGAGATCGTTGAGATTGTCGCTGATGTAATAGTGTCGATTCATGCCACACCTCCAAACTCGTGTTTGCTGTAGACCTCCTCTGTCCGGCAGCAGTGATTATCTGTACCCTGGGGAACGTTGCACACTTCATGCAATCTGAGAAAAAGTATAGCACTCACCACCCTGTGGATCGGTCGCTAGTTGATCTGCACAATGACCGGACCCTCCGTTACGATCGGCGGGTTCGCGTGGATGTTCGAGGTATTTTTCTGAATCCAGTCACGCGCGACTTTCAGGCTCGCATCACTGCCGGCCTTGTCCGCGCAAACGGTGATCGACGTACCACCGTCACCCGTATTCAGCAGTGTGTAGCTTACGAGGCCAGGCACTGTCCGCAGGGTTGCTTCGATGTCGACTTTGCGCTCTTCTAAAAGCTCGAAAAGCTGCTTTGCTCCAGTACCCAGGTAGGTTCTTATCACCGCATACATAGTCGTCTCCTTTGGGAGTAACTTCTTGATGCCAATCCAGATCCGTTGATGGCGGCAATCACTCAGGTTTCAGTTCGCCCTGATTTATTAAGCTTAGCCAAACGCCAGCGACAATCGAAATGCAACGACCACCGGCCACGTTTGGCCGATTTCTGCTTGTCAGCAACGGCAGGCAGAAATCCGCCCGTTGCAAACAACAAGTTAGCCCGGCGCTAACTGAACCTCGAACATTGACGCAACTGCGCCGGACTCACTCCAAGGCGTTGCTTGAAGGTGGTCGCCATATGCGCCTGGGAATTGAAACCGCAGGCGTAGGCGATCTCCGTCAGTGTGGCAGTCGAATCGCGCATCAAGGCACGGGCCCTGGCGAGACGTCGGTCGATCAGGTAACTGTGCGGGCTTTTGCCTGTGGCGTTTTTGAATGCCCGCATGAAATATCCTTCGGACAATCCAAGCAGGCCCGCCATCGCCGGTACGCTCAACGGGCTATCGAGGCCTGCATCAATGAACTCATCGAGCAAGCGCATCCGGCTGCCGGTTATCGAGCCATGGGGTGCTGTCGACACCGCTTCGCTATCCGTCGCCCGCTCGGACAATGCCAGTGCCCAGGCTTCCCAATCGTTCTCCACAGAGGCCAGCAACAGCGCGGCGCGCATTCGCCGTGCGAGGGCAGTGGCCTGCCGATCGATGCGATTGTTGAAGGTACGATCCCCCACCAACGCCATACCGTCGGTGCGCATCACCCGCAGGTATTCACCGCCCTGGGGTGATTCGGACAGCACGTCACACCCGGCGGGGACAAATGCCAGGCCGTTGGGCACGGCATCGAAGGGGCGTATTCGGTCACTGCCGATGGCGTGCAGGCCTCGCTGGCTGTCGAAGGCAAAGCCGATTCCCGCCTGGGTCGCGACATATCGGGTCGCGTAGGCGCAGCCGGGGAGCAATTCGATCGCCCAGGGACCGGCCTCGATACGGCGGACCGGTTCGGACAGGAGTGGTGGCGGCAGGCGATTTCGATGACTCATGGACAGCATAGTAGTGAAGAGTGGGGGCAAAAGTCAGGTCAGTTTTCTGAAAGCCGGAACACTGCGCCCGTGTTCAGACTGGGCAAAATCTCAGGGGGGACAACTCATGCACAGACTGACTCGCGACGACATCGAACAGGCCGCTCGCAGCGTTTACCAGGTCATGCCGGCCACCGCCCAGTACCCTTGGCCCTTGCTGGCTCAGCGGTTGGGTTGCACGGTGTGGGTCAAGCACGAAAATCACACGCCTACCGGTGCTTTCAAAGTACGTGGCGGTATCACCTTCATGCACTGGCTCAAATGCGAGCACCCGGCCGCGAAGGGCATTGTCAGCGCTACCCGCGGCAACCATGGCCAGAGCCTGGCGCTGGCGGCTGGCGCACTGGGTTTGAGGGCGTTGATCGTCGTGCCGCAAGGTAACTCGGTAGAAAAGAACAACGCCATGCGCGGCTTTGGCGCTGAAGTGGTCGAGTATGGCCGCGATTTCGATGATGCCCGTGAAGAGGCTGCCCGCCTGGCGCGAGTGCATGACCTGTTCCTGGTTCCGCCGTTTCATACCGAGCTGGTCAAAGGCGTCGCCACTTATGCGCTGGAGCTGTTCAACGCCGCGCCAGACCTGGATACCGTTTATGTGCCGATTGGCTGTGGATCGGGGATTTGCGGGGTGATCGCCGCCCGCGACGCGCTGGGTCTGCAAACAGAGGTGGTTGGCGTGGTTTCCAGTGAGGCTCTGGCCGCAAAGTTATCGTTTGACGCTGGAGCAATACGCGAAACCGCCTCTGCCAACACCTTTGCCGACGGCCTTGCCGTGCGTAAGCCGATTCCTGAAGCCTTTGCCGTCTACTCCGCAGGTGCCGCACGGATCGTAGCGGTCAGCGATGACCAGATCGCCGAGGCCATGCGTGTGTATTACACCGATACCCATAACCTTGCCGAAGGGGCCGGTGCGTCGGCGTTGGCAGCGCTGATCTCGGAGCGTGAAGCCATGTCGGGAAGAAGGGTGGGGGTGATTCTGTCCGGTGGCAACGTCGACAGATCGGTGTATGCGCGAGTGATTGCGTGAAGGGGACCTTGAGAACGACTGCTGATCGGGCGAAACAGTTGCTCCTGGCCCAGTGGATCAGCGAGCTGCTGGCTTGAGTCCGGTTCGGGGTTTGTACGAGTCTTCGCTTATGTGGACGATTGATCCGGTTTTTTTCCGGACCCACCATTGCCTTTGGCCAGGCGGGCACTGCGGCGCAGTTCCTGTGGCGTGCGCCCTATGACTCGCACGAAGCTGCGAAGCATGTGATCGGCATCGCCGAATCCGAAGCACCTGGCGATCTCCTCGAAAGTCTGGTGCCCGTCCTCGACCAGTGGCCGCGCTGACTCGATACGCAGGCGCTCGATAGCTTTCGCCGGCGTCACCCCGACCGATGCTGCGAACACGCGGCCAAACTGGCGTACGCTCATATGTGCAACGTCTGCCAGGCGTTCAACTGACAGATCATCACGCAGGTGATCGCGCACATAGCTCAGCACGGTGCGGATCCGATCCGAGCCTGGGTCGAAATCCAGCAGCGAAGAGAACTGATACTGGCCACCGGGTCGCCGATAGTAGACAACCAGCATGCGCGCGACGGAGCGTGACACCTCCTTGCCCAGGTCCTGCTCGATCATCGCCAGGGCCATGTCGATGCCCGCCGACATACCGGCGGACGTCCAGACATTCCCGTCTTCGGTCCAGATTCGATCTCCGTCCACGCGCAGTGACGGATAGCGTGCTTGCAATTGCGGCGCGTAGTTCCAGTGCGTGGTCGCGACACGACCGTCGAGCAGGCCGCTCTCGGCCAGCAGGAAGGCGCCAGTACAGACGCTGGCAGTGCGGCGAGCGCGCGGGGACATCTGCCGTATCGCCGCTGCCATCGGCAGCATCCTGTCATCGATCGGAGCGGTGGGGGCGCCGACGATGATCAGCGTGTCGAGGTGGTCGACCACCTGCAAGGCTTCGGTCGCGACTTGCAGCCCGCTCGAAGCGCTGATCAATCCACCTTCAAGCGAAGCGACTGTGAATCGATAGCCAGAAGGGCGCGCACGATTGGCGTTGGAGAAGGCTTCGAGCGGGCCACTCAGATCGAGCAATACGAAGCCCGGATAGACCAGGAAACATATGTGACGCTGCATGCACGGAACATCCACAGTCTGAATGGCGGCCATAGTACGCGCTTGGTGTCTGGAAGGTCACGGGGGGGCATTGAGCCCACCCGTCTCATGCAAGGTGAGGAGCTTGTCGGCCGAAATCCAGGGATATATGTCCATTTCGTGCCGTCTTCTCGCCGTACCGTGAATGCACCACCCCCACACTGCGGACGTGCAACATGACCTTCAACCGAATTCATCCTGCCAGACTCATCTCCTGCGCCACCTTGCTGGGGGCGATCCTGATGGCGCCCGGCATCGGCTTCGCCGCCGAGAACCCCTACGCCGATCCAGCCAAACCCGCGCTCCCGGCCTCCACCTTTGAATGGGATTCCAGTCGAACCGCACTGGTCGTGATCGACCCGCAGATCGACTTCATGAGCCCGGAGGGTGCGGGCTGGTCGGTCTTCGGCCAGAGCGTGACCGAGCAGAATCTGGTGCCGAATCTGACCCGGCTTTTCACGGCGTTCAAGCAGGCCGGAGCAACCGTCGCCATCTCGCCACACTACTACTATCCCCAAGATCATCAGTGGAAGTTTGAGGCGCCAGCGGAGACCGTTCAGCACAAGCTGGGTATGTTCGACCGCAAGGGCGCTTTGACGCTCGATGGATTCCGCAATTCGGGTGCCGATTTCATGAAGGAGTTCAAACCCTTCATCGAAGACGGCAAGACCCTCGTCGCCTCACCACACAAGCTGTATGGCCCGCAAAGCAACGACCTGATGCTGCAGTTGCGCAAGCAGCGGGTCGACAAAATCATCCTGGCGGGCATGGCCTCCAACCTGTGCGTCGAATCGCACCTTCGCGAGTTTCTGGAGCGCGGTTTCGAGGTGGTAGTCGTACGTGACGCGGTCGCCGGCCCGAAGCTGCCTGACGGCGATGGATACGGTAGCGCGCTGGTCAATTTCCGCTACATCGCCAACGGCCTGATGACAACTGATGAGGTCGTGAAAAAGCTGGAAGGGCGCTGACCTTGGGCATGCCCCATTTCCTGACCAGACAGGGGAGTACCCGCACGGGATGTGCTCAACGCATGCCGATGTGGTCAATCAGGATCTGTTGAAGTTCATTCGCGGCTGATCCGGTCGAGCCATGGCTCTGCTGCTCGCAGGGCCATGGCAGGGCTCATGGTTCGGCCCCATCACTCTTCTTCTCTGAGTGCATGGATCCGCCCTGATTTTTCCGCAGCTATCAGCGCGGCATGGTCTTTCGCATTTTGATTGGCATAGGCGATGGAAAACTTGCCGATGGCCTGGTCGAAGGAATCCAGCTTGCCCAGGTAGCCACTGATGAGCGCCGCATCCCCGGATTTGGCGTGGGCACGGGCGAGGGTATGACCACACCACTCGGCGTACATCTTCATCCGTGCGGCGGAAACACCTTCGATGGGCGCTGACATTTTCATGTCTCGCAACTGGCGTACAAAGAAATGCCGGCCATTTTGCCCGCGTGTCCAGCCCAGAAAGATGTCGCTGGAGGACTGCATCAGTCGTTGTCCTGTGACAACACGCTGCCCCTGGTTCTCGTAGTCGCTGTTGCCCGCATAGGGCGCCAATACCGAGGGGCAGGCTTCCTTGAATTGCAGGAGCAAGGGGTGGTTTTCCGCAGAAAAGAACAGGCCGACGAAACAATAGGTCCCCACGCTCCCGATCCCGACAGCCTTGACGGCAATGTCTTCGAGACGGTAGCGATCGAAGAGCACGCGCCGTTCATGGGGCAGTGACAAACGATAATCATGCAGTGCGACACGGACTCGCTGCCTGAAGCCCTTTTCATACACATGAAAAAGCAAGGGCGACTGATCGATCAGTCGTCGCCGCCCGCCAACCTCGCTGCTGATCTTGGGGTAGAGGTAATCACCGAGACGCAACCTGGCCTTTGCGATCACTTGCTCGCGAATTTTCCTGATCTCGGCATTGGGCGCCATATCGATGATCGCTTGGGCATCCAGGCGGTCATACCAGACCTCCAGCGGGCCCATTTTCGAAAATTTGCGCAGGCCTTCGCGGTAAGCACAAGCGCATTTGACGGCAATGTCCCGTGCCTCTTTATCGTTGAGTCGGTTATCGCGCGCGGCCACGGCAAAACTGATCGCCAGGCGTTTGACATCCCATTCCCAGGGAGCTGGGAGCGTTTCGTCGAAATCGTTGATGTCAAAAATCAGATTGCGCTCAGGTGTCGCGAACAACCCGAAGTTCATCAGGTGGCAATCCCCGCAGGCTTGCACCTTTACGCCAGTGGTTGGGGTCGTGGCCAGGTCATGCGCCATCAAACCTGCAGAGCCACGTAAAAAGGTGAATGGACTGCGCAGCATGCGCCCGTAGCGCAGCGGCACCAGGTTGGGCAGTCGATAGCGGTTGGACTCTTCGAGCAGTTCGATAGGGTCGCGGCGCTTGCCGGGTGGTTTCCATTCGGCGTGAGCCGAATGCGGCAGGCGTTCGCGTAGTTGC
Source organism: Pseudomonas sp. GL-B-12 (assembly GCF_019955895.1). Lineage (NCBI taxonomy): Bacteria > Pseudomonadati > Pseudomonadota > Gammaproteobacteria > Pseudomonadales > Pseudomonadaceae > Pseudomonas > Pseudomonas sp. GL-B-12. Next base: position 41,838 of record NZ_JAHBCX010000025.1, on the reverse strand, counting down.
TCACCTGCGAATAGACGCTCCTTGCGCGAGAGAAAGACCGAATCGTCACCGGTGTCGCCCGATGGCTTGGCCAAGCCGTCGGCAGATTTGCTTTTGCGGGGGGGCATGGCCACTCCTTTGCTCAACGAAGTCTGACTCGCTCGGGCACAGGATCTGGTAATGCGACTGTTCCATCAGCCCCCGGGGTGGGCGTGCACTGGCATCCTGGAAAGTGTCGAAGCTGTTTTTCAAGCGTAGCAGCTCAGGTCATGGATGCTGTATTGCCAGTACTGAATGTGCGCTGGATTCGAAGTGGTTTGCGGATGACTGCAGGCAACTCGAACTTGCCGGTGACAGGTAGGAAATTGAACCACTGGTCGGGTCTGGCGACGAAAGTTCAGCGCAATAGCGGTTTTTTTTTCGGCATATGACCGGAAACGATTCAGCTGCGTAGCGACGCGGGTTTCAGCCAAAGAGGCAGGGATCCCCAGGTACCGGAAATAGTACCGCTTGTCGATGTTTCTGCTTAAAAAATGAACGATCGGGATATGCTGGGCTCTGATTTCCCAGCAGGTGGATCCTTAGGGTCCCGCTGCACTCACTAGTAAAATGGACGTATACCTCATCTGCATTGAATGGAATGCGCATGGGGATTTTTTTTACCTGAGACCTGGAGTGATAGTATGCCGTCATCACTGACTCGCGGGGCGAGTCGCTCTCTCTTGTAATACCAAATTATTTAGTTGCTTCAATCTTTGCCAACTTGACCTTGCAAGTGCGAATAAATAATTCGCATGCCTAGGGCATGGTCAATTTGCACTGCTGCTATAAGTGGAGATGTGGTCTTGGATATTAATACAATGATCGGCCTGATCGGCCAGAAAGAATCCATGGAGTTTTTGCGTTTAGGCGTTGTGTACGTTCATCTGTTGGCTTGCTGCGTAGCGATTGGCCTGGTGTTTGCCAGCGATGCCGCCATGGTCAAGGATTTATTGAAAGGTCGCGTGTCGTCGGGGCACGACAATGAACATATGGCCAGTCTGCAGAAGTCTGTTGCCAATGCGTTGATATTCTTGTGGGTGACTGGCGCTGCGATTATAGGTATTGATTACCTTGATAAAGGCATGAACTATTTTGCCAATCCAAAACTTCAAGCCAAAGTCATTATTGTATTGTTGCTGACGTTCAACGGCATGTTGTTGCACCGCTATGTATTGCCTGCAATGTTGAAGGCCAGTTCGTTGCTTGATCTTAAGGTCAATGTACGAATGTTTGCCCTGTTCTCTGGCGCACTGTCGGGCGTGTCCTGGTTGTATGCCGCCATGCTCGGTGTCGGTCGACCGCTGGCCTGGAAGTATTCGCTCACCGAGTTGCTGATGGCCTATCCGGTGTTGATCGTGCTCGGCTTTGCGATGATGGTGGCGCTGACCGAGTGGGCGCGTAAACGCAACGAAGCAGCGCCAGCTCATGAGACTTCGTGGCTGTTTGCGGGTATTCCTGCGCTGCGCTGAGCTGACGAAAATCCAGGGAAAGACGGGTGAAACCCTCTGAACCGTTCAAACATCAGACCCCCTCCTTGTGAGGGGGTTTTTTGTGTTTGTGGGTATCAGCAAGTCAAAGAAAACCGGCTTGATTGGCCGGTTTTTTTTCGAGTGAAATACGCCCATTTCATTTCAGCGCCAAAGCGTTGATCGTTCCGAAGCGCGTAATCAGTGGTCCCCCCAGGGCCGGACGGCGGAATCCGATCCTCCTTTCGGCAAGGAGAAGGGTAGCGAGGTTGACCTCGTGTCTACCGCTCATCGCCAAGGCATAAAATAATCTTTGACATCATTGGGGCTTTGGTTGAATATTCATCTATCGCATGCGATCTAATCGAAAGCGATATGAAGCAACAACAACCCTTGCCGTTTGGAGACTCAGCCATGAACACCGGAAGCCGCCGCACAATGTTTATCTCGACCGCTCACGCTTCCCATGGCCAAAACGGCAACAACTGGATCATTGCACACGCCAATTGATGAACGTCGTCTTTTTAAGTGTCACAAACATCGCATGCGATATAATCGCACGAAACATAAAATCCTGAGGAAGTCCCCATGAGCAAGATCGAAAAAGTACTGGCAACCGGCAAAACCTACACCACCCATAACAGCGCAGGCAACACCTCGCGCGGCCATAACGGCAACCTCGATATCGTGCTGTCGTCCCCCGGCAGCGACACACCGGCACACGTGCTCACCGCCGTCCAGCCACACCCGAAAGCCGAGCAACTGTTCGCCGGAGCGTGGTCGGCCTGCTACATCGCAGCGGTGGGGCTCGCCGCCCAACAGATGAAGGTGACACTGCCGACAGATACGGCCGTCGACATTGAAGTGGACCTGGGCCAGACCGGCGCGGCTTACTTCCTCCAGGCCCGACTGACTTTGCGCGTGCCGGGGCTGGACCAAGGGGTGGCGACCGAGTTGGCCCACAACGCCGATGCAATCTGCCCGTACTCCAAGGCCACACGCGGCAACATTGATGTCGACATCAACGTCCTGACGGCATAACCCACTGCACGGCCGGCTCACCGGGGATTGTCCCGGTGAGCCGGCCGTCGGTGTTTATACGCACTTCCGATACCATCGCGTACGACGTATAGTTTCAGTCTCGCCAGATTGACCCAAGAGAACGTCCATGAAAAACACCGACAAGACATCCGCCCTGGATCTCAAACTCTCCGAGTTCCTGTGTTTTGCGGTCTATTCAACCAACCTGGCCTTCGGCAAGGCCTACAAGCCGATGCTCGAACGGCTCGGCCTAACCTACACGCAATACATCACCCTCGTTGCGCTGTGGGAGGAAGACAACCAGACCGTCGGCAGCCTCGGTGAAAAGCTGTTTCTCGAATCCAATACCCTCACGCCGATCCTGAAGAAGCTGGAAGCGATGGGTTATTTGCTGCGCCAGCGCGACCCGGAAGACGAACGCCAGGTGCGGATCAGTCTCACCAAAGAGGGGCGAAAACTGCGCGAAGGCCTCACCGAAGACGGCTTTCCGCAAACCGGTCTTGACCCTGACGACTTCGTGCAAATGCAGAAGGCCATTGTGAAGCTACGGGGCAGTCTCATCCGGTCGACGAAAGACAGGGAGTAAGTTCTATCGAGTAAAGTGAGTGGCCCCGGATTTGCGATGTGCACCAAGTAACGGATCAGATCTGAGCGGCTCATTAAACCCGGGGGGCAATTTGGCTATCCGATGTTGTGCGGCGGTTGCACGGCAGGACTGGCCCTCTGGTCTTGACACCCCCCCGATTTCGGAGCGAGCTCCCCCCACTAATGGGCGCGATTCCCCGGCAGAATTCGCGTCTCCATTAGCTCAAGAATTTCAAGTTCTGAGCAATGTTTGCCGGGCTCTCAGGTCGGCCGATATGTGTTGTTACATCGATGGCAAGGTAATTGCTGAGTGAGCGTATCCCGACCATGAAAGGTGCAGAGTCGGGAAACTGTGGAGCTGTAAGTACCCCCATTGAGTGATTGCATGTAACCAATACCCCTGGCTGCTCAATAGAAGTGCTGCAGTCCTCCTCTGCAACCGTCCAGGGGAAATGCTTATGAGCCACTCCAGATATACGTGTGCGCGGGTAGCGCTGCACGGGTTGTGCTTTCTAGCCTGCCTGCTGACGGTAACGCTGATGGCGGCAGACGAACCTCAGGGCAATGACAATCAAAGTAACGATAAGTGGGTGGAGCCAGCACGCTCCAGGCTCATGCATGTGATTGGCGGGATGCCGTTCTTTCCGCATCGGGCCAACACCACCGGCAACCTGATCTTGAATGTGAAGGACTTTGACAATGCCCAGGTCTGTGGCGCTTGCCATACGGAGATCTACAAGCAGTGGCGCTCGTCGATGATGTCTCAGGCCTGGGATGAACCCATCTATCGGGCCTTGCTCAAGCGTGCGAGTTCGGCCACCGAGGGCAAGGTCGATAACTTCTGCACTGGCTGCCATACCCCGATCGGTCTCACGACCGGGCAGATCAATTCGCAAGTCAACCGCTCCTCGATTGAAGACAGCGCGAAGAATCATCCGATGCCCGGGGTCGATTGCGAGACCTGCCACAACATCAGTGCCCGCACGGGCCTCGATAACGGCGCCTATGTCCTGAGTCCGCGAGCACACGGCAAACCCACCAAGTTCGGCCCGCGCAGGGATGCCGTTTCGCCTTATCACGACACCGTGTATTCCGCTCTGCACACCCGCTCGGACTTTTGTGGCACCTGCCACAACGTCACGCACCCCTTCAGCAGCGTGGCGGTGGAGCGCACCTATGACGAATGGCAGGAGAGCACCTACAGCCTTAACAATGTGACCTGCCAGAGCTGCCACATGCCGGGTTTTGCAGGCAAGGCCGCGATCATGGGGCCAGACCGCGAGTCGGTCGCCTCGCATTGGTTCAGCGGAGCCAACGCGATGATGCTCAAGCATCTCGGTCAGGAGGAGGGCGCGCAACGCGCACGCGACATGCTCGGGCGCGCCGGGGACATCAAGTTCGAGCAAGTGCCGGCAGCCATGACGCCCGGGCAATACACCTCGGTAGCGGTCAAAGTGACCAATGTCGGCGCCGGGCACAAGCTGCCGACCGGCTTTCCCGAGGGTCGGGAGATGTGGATCGATTTCCGGGTGCAGGATGCCAGTGGTCGCGAGATCTATCGCCTGGGTTCGATCAAGGACGGCAAGACCGAGGTCAACACGCGAAACTTCAAAGTGCACATAGGCGACAAGGACGGCAATCCGTTGGACGTCGAGGTCTGGAATGCCACGCAGATTCTTTCGGACAACCGCATTCTGCCCAAGGGCTACGATATCGGGGAGTTCTCCTTCCTGGTGCCGGCCGACGCCGTCGGGCCGCTGACCCTGACAGCCGATCTGAACTACTGGCCGTTTTCCCAGAAACTGGCCGACTACCTGCTCGGCAAGGATAAAGTGCAGGTGGAAATCACCCGGATGGCCAAAGTCACGCAGAGCGTACCTCTGTCGACCAGCCTTTCAACCGTCGGGTCAAATACTGCACACTTTTGACGGCATCGGCCAAAACGCTTGAGCTCCGCGCAAAGCGAATGCCGACATGCATGAGCGGATCAACAGTGGTGAGTCCCGGTTTGATCACCGAGAAACTCACACCCCTATGCCGGTCATCGAAATGGCGAGCCAGAGGTGTCGGGTTTTCATACGGATCTTCCTTGCTTGGGTGTTGAGAAATGAAACGTGAGAAACCACAGCGCCAGGGCAGTCGTACTGATCAACGCGCCCAGCAGGCTGACTGCGAGCCAGCCCCATAGCGCATAAACCTGCGTCGCGGCCGCAGCTCCCAGCGCGCTGCCCACCGAGTAAAAGCACATGTAGGCACCGACCATGCGACTTTGCGCGTCGGGTCGCGCCGCAAAAATCAGGCTCTGGTTGGTGACGTGTACGGCTTGCACCGCGAAGTCGAGCAAGAGCACTCCGCAAGCCAGCGCGATCAGTGACGTCTGTGCAAACGCGATAGGCAGCCAGGACAGCGTCAGGATCGTCAGCGAAATGCCGGTTACGCGTTGCCCAAAACCCTGGTCGGCCCAGCGACCGGATCTTCTGGCTGCCAGGGCGCCGGCGACGCCAGCCAGGCCAAACAGGCCGATGGCCGTGTGTGAAAGTGACAGCGGCGGGGCGCTCAATGGCAGGACCATGGAGGTCCACAGTACGGAAAAAGCGGCAAAGATCAGCAAGGCCAGCAGGCCCCTGATTCGCAAGACCGGTTCGGTCATGAACAGCGTGAACAGCGACCGGATGAGTGCCGGGTAGGTGTATCGACTGCATGCAGACACTGCGGGAGGAGTCACTTTCCAGAGCACCGCCGCGAGGGTCAGCATCAATCCCGAGGAAACGAAATACACAGCGCGCCAGCCCGCCAGATCTGCGATCAGCCCAGAGGTAAACCGCGCCAGAAGAATGCCCAGGACAATGCCGCTGGTGACGGTTCCCACGGCCTGGCCACGTTGTGACGGCGTTGCCAGTGCGGCGGTATAGGCCACCAGCACTTGAACCACCACTGCCAGCAAACCCACTGCGATCATGGCTCCCAACAGGGTCAGCCATTGCTGTGCTGCACCGACCCCCGCCAGCGCAATCGCAGACAGCAGCACTTGCGTCAGAATCAGCCCTTTACGGTTAACCAAGTCGCCCAATGGGACGATGAACAGCAACCCCAGTGCGTAACCGACCTGAGTCGCCGTCACCACAAACCCGATCATTGATGAGGCGACACCCAGGCTCTGCGCCATTGAATCGAGTAAAGGTTGCGCGAAGTAAACGTTGGCGACTGCCAGCGCGCAGGTGACAGAAAATAACAACGTGAGTGATGGCGAAAGCCCCGAGGCCTGCGTGACGAAAGGATGGGTGGTTGAGTCGGCATTTGCTGTCACGTGAGCCTCCGTGGCGTTAAACTGGTTTCAATTAAAAACTGGTTTCAATTAAAAACTGGATTCGATTGTTGCTGAATCAAGTTTCAAAATGCAACCACATTGCTCAAGATTGAACGACAGACGTGGCAGTCCTTATCCAAAAGGTAAATACGATGGTCGAAGACGCTTCATCGCAAAGCAGCGAATGCCCGGTGGCAAGAACACTGGAAGTCATTGGGGATCGATGGTCGCTGATGATCATCCGCGACGCGTTTGACGGCATTCGCCGATTCAGCGAGTTTCAGAAGAGCCTGGGGGTGGCCAAAAATATACTGGCATCGCGCCTCAAGACGTTGGTTGAAGTCGGTGTATTCGACGTTCGACCGGCGTCGGATGGAAGCGCCTACAAGGAGTACGTCCTGACGGACAAGGGACGAGAGATCTTTCCGGTGGTGGTCTGCATGAGGCAGTGGGGCGAACGTTTCCTGTTCAAGCGGGAAGAGACGCGTTCTGTGTTGTTGGACAATGAGTTCGGCCAGTCCCTGGTGCCGATTGAAGTTCGCTCGTCGAGCGGTCAAAAACTTGGCCCCTTCGACTGCCACAGGGTGAGAGTGGTTGCAGGCGAGTCGTGAATCGATCAAAGGGTTTGTGTGACTGGAGCGACTCGGGGTTCCGGCCTGCACCGCGCAGGCGAGGCCCAGAACCCTATCGACGAGCGGATCAGGCAATGCTGGTGGGGTCGGCAGGGCTTCCACCCCATTCGAGGAAACGGAGCTTGTGAACCTCGCCCTCGCTGTCTTCGTAGACCAGGGTCACCGGTACCACGCCGGTCTTGTCGGATGTATCGGTGCGCTGCAGTACCCGCTTCACATCGATTTCCATACCGTAGTGGTATTCGACGGCTGAGACATGCGCGCCGGGTTCTTGCAGGCTGTTCTGGTCGAAGACACTGGGTGCGAGACTGGAAATCACCGCACTGACAATTGTGGCCATGCTCATAAGGCTTTACCTCTACTGGATTTCACTTGACAGGGACCTAATGTGACACGCGATGAAAGTGAAGTTCACTTCACCGCGACGAACGTGCCTGCCTGAAAAGCCTGTAGTGGCTGCAAACTTCCGGCAATTCCCCGCGCTTGACGCCTCTCGACCATTCGTCCTTTAACCCCCGTATTTGTTGGTCAAAGTCCATTTTTGAAGGAGGTCATGACATGTCATGACGGATTTTTCGCGCGGTGGTTGTGACGCTACATGGACCGAAAACGCCTGCTGTCGAGCCGGAGTTGCATGTACCCAAGCGCAGGAGAGCGACTGTTGGTCGGATGAAAGATGGGGCCGGGTTTTATGAGGCTGGCTGTTTGTTGAAGTGTTTAGAGGCGTTTTAAAACAATGGGTTGGAGTCTGAAAAATCAGAATCCTGTCATGACGAATGCTTGTTGACGCTCGAATTTAGTCCGACCTAAGTCTTACTTCCGAACGCATGGAGCCCGGGACATGCGACTGGTAGCCGGCGTCATCCCCGGTTCCCTGCTATTAATCAATAAGTGTTCGAGTGCTGATCCTTTCGGGAGCGCGTCATGAATCCATCCATTCGCATCGGCATTGCCGACGATCATCCTATGTTGCGTGAGGGTGTTGCCAATACGTTGAGAAAACGGGCGGATCTGCAGGTCGTGGATCAGGGCGCCAATGCGCAAGATGCCATGGATATTGCTCGGCGGGTGCGTCCGGATGTGATGCTGATGGACGTCAATATGCCGGGCGATGTGTTCGCCGCGGTGCGGTTCATTTCCACTCAGCTGTCGAATGTGAAGGTGCTGATGCTGACGGTTTCAGAATCCGAAGACGACGCCTTTTTGGCACTGGAGGCTGGCGCGCGCGGGTATGTGTTGAAAGGTGTCAGCGGACCGGAACTGGTCCTGGCAATCAGGTCGGTTGCCAGGGGTGAGACGTATATCACCCCCGAGTTTGCCAACAAACTGCTGAGTAACAACAAGAAGCACGAAGCGCAAATTCAAACGTTTGATCTGACCCATCGCGAGGAGGAGGTCATTCGTGAGGTTTCAAAGGGGCTGACCAATAGGGAGGTTGCGTCAAAGCTGATGATCAGCGAAAAAACCGTCAAGCACCACATGGGCTGCGTAATGCAGAAACTGCACGCCCGAAATCGTGTCGAAGCGGTCACAGCCCTACGGCATTACAGGGAGCGCGAAGCTGTCGGACGACTTCACATCGGCGCAGCAAAAACACAAATGGATGCCGGAGCGCCCCCTATAGTTTGAACTGTGCATTGACCGACGTACCGGAGGCGCAGGAGTCGATGCTGAACAACCCGCCCAGAGATTCAATGCGATAACGCAAACCGGCGAGCCCCAATCGGGTTCTGCCGGATGCCTCTTGCAGCATGGCGTCCGCCGCCATGCCTGGACCACTGTCCCTGACGCTGATGTTCAATACTTCATCAATGTATTGCGCCTGGATCACCTGACCCTCGCCGTTGGCATGCCGGTAAGCGTTGTTGAGGGCTTCTTGCACAAAACGGTACAAACAGAGTTTGAGCGGCAGTGGCGCGGCCTTCGGTAGCAGCCCCAGGGTTAATGTGACCTTGGTGCCAGTGCGTTGCTCGTGCCGTTGCGCCACCAGTTGCAACTCTTCCACCAGGCTCATTTCATTGATTTCCGGAAGTGCCAGGCCTCGCGATAAATCGCGGACCTCACGCAATGCGTCGGTGGCGGCGCCACGAATGGTTTCCAGCGACTCCTGATCGACAGCGGAGCAGTTTTCGGCCAGGTCGTCGAGCCGGATCAGAATCAAGGTCAATAACTGCGCCGGCCCATCGTGCAGATCTGCACCAATGCGCCTCAAGGTGAGTTCGTTGACATGGGAAAACTCCTGGGTAGCCGTCGCCATCTTGCGCTGGAGTTCGGCATTGCTGATGTGCAGACGGGTTTGCTCCTGCAGCCGTAAGCGCAGTGCCACTTGTTGTCGCTGGATGATCTTGTCAGCGCGTCGCACGATGAAAAAAAGCAACGTCAGCATTGCCAAGGTCGCGGCGCCAACGACCACCCATACCTGCTCTCGGACGCGATTGATCTCGCGCTTCAGACTACCGGCCTTTTCATAAAATTCGCCCACCGCGATGACTTTCCTGGTGCTTGAATCCCGCAGGGGCGCGTAGATCTCATAGAGCGGCACGTTGAGATTGCGCTCGAACTCGTTCTCATCCTCGTTCAGCCCTTCAAGGTCGGTGACCACTTTGCCCTTGAGTGCCTCGGTGATCTCATCCATTGGGAATTTTTGGTTGGTGATGGCTTTATTCGTGCTGTAGACCACCGTGCCATCAGCTCGCCAGATCTTGATCGAGACAATGTGATGTTTGAGCGAACGACTTTCGGTGAGGTGGTCCAGGGACTGGACACTTGCAGCCGAGAGCTTGTTGTCCCGGCTCATCTCCTGCACATAGGGTTCCAGAAACGTATCCATGTACTGAGCGCCTGCTTCTGCTGCGCTATTTACCGCGGCACTTTCTATTCGTGCGCTCACCAGTTTGCCGACGAAGAACATGGTCAGTCCCAGGATCACCGCAGCGGCAATGACAAACTGGGTCGAGTGACTCAGATTGCGCGCCTTGACCCAGATCCGTGTGCGCCAGATTCCATTGCGAGCCGCATCGGAAACAGGGGGTGGCTCAACCAAAGCCTCAGTCTCCTGCGCGATAAAAGTCTCGTTTTTTGATTCGACTTGCGCATCTTTTCCCATCGATTTGGTCCCCGGTCATCGTGACAAGTCGGTTGGAAACCCTGCAACTCAACGGATATCTGGAAATTGGCTGTGGGCGCCACGCCTATGACTGACAGTAGTTCACTGTATAGCGATCCGACGTCCGCCCTTTGCAATTTCAGGCAAGGCGTTATGCCGGGCGTCAGTTCAAACCGGCCGCACCGCCAGGATTTGCTCGATCAGCCACGCCAACGCCGGCTCATGTTGGCGTTGCGCCAGATACACCAGTTCGAGTTGGAACGAGCCGACGTCGAACGGCAATTCGAACACCTGCAGCGGTAACAGCTGCGCGAATTGATTGGCCAACTGGGTCGGCAGGACGACGCTCAAGTCTGAATGGGCGACCAGGTGCGCCGCCTGCAAGTAGTTGGGTGTGGTGTAGACGATTTTCCTCGACAGGCCTTGCTTGCCCAGCCATTGGTCGACCATGCCGCGCGACTGACCGCCACTCACCCAGAGATGGCGCAGGCCCAGAAAGTCATCCAGTGTGAGTGTGTCTCGTGCCAGCGGATGCTGCTTGCGCACCGCCAGTCGCAGGGTTTCGCTGTGCCAGGCCCGGCGGGTGAAACGCGCCGGCACTTCTTCGAAGCGTCCCAGAACCATGTCCAGTTCACCCCGGTCCAGCAGTTCGGCAGGAAGGCTGGGGGCAAGGTGAGCAACGTCGATACGCAGGTTTGGCGCCAGTTCTCCCAGGCGCGCCAGCAAGGGCGGCATGCACAGCTGTTCGACAAAGTCGGTCAGGGCGATGCGCACCTGCTGCTGGCTCAGGCGTGGGTCGAAGGTCTCCCCGGCATTGAGTGTCTGTTCGATCTGTTGCAAGGCCGCACGAATCGGCCCCTCCAGCGCCAGCGCCCGGGAGGTGGGTTGCATGTGGCGGCCAACACGCACCAGCAACGGGTCGTCGAACAGTGAGCGCAGGCGGGCGAGGGCGTTGCTGACCGTGGGCTGGCTGAGCGCGAGACACTCGGCCGCTCGCGACACGTTCTGTTCGCGCAGCAGCATATCGAGGACCCGGAGCAAATTCAGATCGAAGCTTTTTAAATTCAAATTACAAATACCAGGCATATGAAAATGAAATTTCAAAAATAGTAGGCGCCTGCTTAGGGTGACGGCAATCTTTTCCACTGCGCCAACCCATGAGGCCCGCCATGAAGTATCAAGCTCCCCTGCGCGACATGCGTTTCGTGCTGCACGAAGTGTTCGATGTCAGCGGTCATTGTGATCGGTTGAACAAGGGTCTGGACCGGGAAACCATTGACGGCGTCCTCGAAGAAGCCGCGCGCTTCGCCGGCGAAGTGGTCGCACCGCTGAACCGCAACAGTGACGAGCAGGGTTGCCAACTTCACGACGGACACGTCACCACGCCCCAGGGATTTCGCGACGCCTACCGGCAGTACGTCGATAACGGCTGGGCGAGCATGACCGGGCCGCTGGAGTTCGCCGGCCAGGGTTTTCCACAACTGATTTCGGCCAGCTTCCATGAAATGCTGATGGCCGCCTCATTGTCCTTTCGCATTTATTCCGGCCTCACCGAAGGCGCGGTGCTGGCTCTGCATCGCCATGGCAGCGCGGCGCTCAAACAGGCTTACCTGGAGAAAATGGTCAGCGGAGAATGGTCCGGCACCATGTGCCTCACCGAGCCCCAGGCTGGTACCGACCTTGCCCTGCTGCGAACCCGTGCCCAGCCTCAAGCCGACGGCAGCTATCAGGTCAGCGGCAGCAAGATTTTCATCAGCGGCGGCGAGCAGGACCTGACCGCCAACATCATTCACCTGGTCCTTGCCCGTTTGCCGGATGCACCGGCCGGCGTGAAGGGCATCAGCCTGTTCCTGGTTCCCAAGTTCATTGCCGCTGGCGATGGAACACAGGGGCAGCGTAATTCGCTGAGCTGTGGCGCACTGGAACACAAGATGGGCATCAAGGGCGCGTCCACCTGCGTGATGAACTTCGATGGCGCACAAGGCTGGTTGATCGGCCAACCGAATCAGGGGCTGGCGTGCATGTTCACCATGATGAACGATGCACGCTTCCAGGTTGGCTTACAGGGACTGGGCATCGCCGAGGCAGCCTTCCAGGGTGGCCTCGCTTATGCCCGCGAACGCCTGCAATCGCGGGCCATCAGCGGTCCGGTGGCGCCGGACAAGAGTGCCGACCCGATCATCGTCCACCCCGATGTTCGCCGCATGCTGCTGACGCAAAAAACCTTGAGCGAAGGCTGCCGTTTGCTCGCGGCCTACACCGCCCTGCAACTGGACCTCGAACACGGCGACCCGCAACCCGAGGTTCGCCAGAACGCGAGTCGTCGGGCGGCGCTGCTGATTCCGATCGTCAAGGCCTTCTTCACCGACGTCGGCCAGGAAGTCGCCAGCCTGGGCGTTCAGTTGTACGGCGGCCACGGTTACATCCGCGAGTGGGGCATGGAGCAGTTGATGCGTGACAGCCGCATCACCCAGCTATACGAGGGTACCAACGGTATCCAGGCGCTGGATCTGCTTCGGCGCAAGGTGCTGGGCGATGGCGCCACGGAACTGGACGCCCTGATCGATGAACTGGCCGTGCATGCCGATGCGGCCGGCTCGCAAGCAGCGCTGAGGGAAATGGCCGAGGCCATGCAGCAGCGTCTCACCGAGTGGCGTGAGCTTGGCGCCGAGGTGGTCGAGGCGTGTCGGCGTGATGTGCAGGAAATCGGCGCCATGTCGGTGGACTTCCTGGCGTACAGCGCTTACGTGCTGGTGGGCGGGCTGTGGTTGCAGGCGGCTGTGCGTGCCCAAGACGCACTGGATGCAGGTACCGACGAATCCGGGTTCTATCGGGCCAAGCTGCAAGCGGCGGATTTTTACTGGCGCCGGGTGCTGCCCCGTGCCAGTGGCCACCGCGAATGCCTGCGGGGTGGAGCCCATTGCCTGATGGCCATGGACGAGGCCGACTTCGCATTTTGATGGCTACGCCGTGCGGCGGTAACCGAGAGACTCCGGTTACCGCCGCGCTGCGTTGTGTTGCGACGGTTACACCCACCTATGTTCAGGCTTGCGCGGCGCTGACCTTGCCAGTGATCGTGGCGTTTTTGCGGACTGCTTGATACAGCAAGCTGGACACCATGAACCCGACAATGGCCAAGACGCTCATCAACGAGAACACGTAGTTGTAGCCTTGTTGACCCGGGAAGTGGTCAAGGATTGCGCCATAAATGACGTAGGCAAACATGCCCGGCGCATAGCCGATCAGGCAACCGATCCCGAAGGCTGAACCAGTGATGTGTTGGGGAATGCCGACTTCACCCATGGGGGCCCAGAACACACCGCGCATGGAAAAGACAATCAGCGCGAAGGAGAGGGTGGCCGCCATGCCTGCGTAGATGTAATCCGGGCTTTTCGGGATGAGCATAATGACGCCCATCAGGGGCAACAACGCCAGGAATGCCCACTTCAGATAGCGGCTGGAACTCTTGAACTGTTTGTCGGCAATGAAGCCGCCAGCAGGGCCGCCCAGGATCTTGAGGAAGTACTGGTTGATGATGCCGTAGGCGCCTACCAGGGCCACGGGCAGTTCGTACATTTCCTTGAGGTAGGGAATGAAATAGGTCAGGCCGCAGTACACGATGTAGACCATGAACACGTTGAGGCTGACCAGCCAGATGCCCGGCACCTTGATGGCCTCGAGCAGGTTCGACAATCCGTTCTTCGGCTTGACGGTCGACTGGGTATTGCCGCTCTTGAGCAGCAGCCAGGTCAGGGTACCGGCAAGAATGTCGATGACCGAGTAGAAGAGGATCGCCGACTTCAGACCGTTTTCACCGGAGCCCATGGCGACGAAGACGCCCAGCGCAGAGAAGGCGACCAGGGTATCAATGACGCCACGCCCGCCTTCGAGAAGGCCAAACAGGCGCCCCTGTTCCTTATCGTCGCCCAGGTTGCGGATGGCTTTGAGCAGCGAAGGCCAAAAGAGGCAGTCGGCACACACGGCCAGCAGGCAGAACACCACCAGCAGATTGCTGAAGGGCGGAAAGGTCGCCAGGTAGAGCCCGAGCCCGCCGGTACCGATCAGGCCGAGGGGGATCAGCTTGCGCGTGTCGTACCGGTCGGCGAGCATGCCGCCCACTACGAACAGCGCGGTGGCGATGATGGCGTTGGCGCTCAGCAGCACGCCGATTTCAGTGTGGGATAGCCCCATGAATTCTTGCATGGGGATATAAAAGGCGTCTTTGAGATTCGCCAGCTTGTAGATGGTGCCGCCACCGAGGATGAGAATCAGGAATCTGAGCCATTTGGCCTTGTCTTGGGATGTCATTATTGTTCTCCAGGCGTAATTGGGTAGGCAGTGCCGGTCGGCACGTCAGGTTCAGGCGTTAGCGCAATGGGCCAGGGTCAACTCGGCCAGGGTTCGGAACTCGGCCAGCAGACCTCGTACGTAGGCGACCTGGTTGTTTGCCCAACGGTGCTCATCGGCCAGCATTCGCTCCAGCGAGAAGCCTTCCGGCAGCGCTGTTTCACTCATTTCCCGGTACGCAATGAACGGGTCGGCGGCTTCGTCGAGCTGGCGGAACGCCGGGGCGATGTAGTGGTTTTCCTGCTCAAGGATGAAGGCGATCACTTGCGGGGTTGATTCGCCGAGCATCAGCAATTCGAACAACATGCGTGCGCTGGGCAGGTCGTCTTCGTCACTGCCTTGCAGCACGCCGTAATGCCCGAAGCCGTTTTGCTCAGGGACGATGCGCACACCCTTGAGGTGGGTCTGGCGTATGTGCGGGGCCAGGGCGCGCAGTGCCGCCAGGGGCTGTTCGCAGGCATTGATCATGTTGCCGAAGTCGAATAGGGCGTGCAGGCGAGGGTGGTTCAGCCGGCTCAGCAGTTGCGCGATTTCGCCACTCTTGAGTTCCTCATGCTGCTCGAAGTCGAAGTACAGGTCGTGCTCGTCTGCCTGCTGCGCGAGGTAGTGCAGGTCTGACTCGATTATGTCCATGACCCGGGACAGCGCCCCTTCGTAGCGTGAGTAGACACGGATGTTGCGGGTGCCCAGCGCCTTGGCAATGGCGATCACTTGATCGACATCTTTTTTCAGGGTGCTGCTGATTTCCAGATGCACGTCCAGCCCGAGTGTTTTGGCCTTGGCAGCGAACGCCTGAAGCTGCGCGGCTGTCATTTGACTCAGGCTGTTTTCCTCACCGTCGAGCAAGTGCAGGCTCAGGCCCTGCAGTTCGTGGCGATAGGCGAAGTCCAGCAGGTGGCCCGGTGTGACACGGCCGTGGGTCAGGTTGGTCAGCAAGGGGTAGGCATGGGCAAACAGGCGCAGTTGTGCCAGTCGGTCAAGCAACTGGCGGGCCAGTGCCGCGGTCAGTAGGGGGGGAGCCTCGGCCTCGACAGCCTTATGGCTGAGCAAGGCGTTGAATCGTTCCTGGATCTTATTGTTCATTCGAGTCGTTCCTGGTTCAGACACCGGGTCTACCGGCGCAGCCTTTATCGCGCCAGTCAGGAACTCTCGATAGATCCATTATCAGTTAAATCATAAGACCACTTGCCTTGCGTCAAGTGGCCGGCTGCAGATAGCCCATCTTGTCCAGCGCCTGGGCCAGCGCTTCGACGCGCGCTTCGGCCTGGTCCTCAGGGGTGCTGGCAAAGCCGATCAACAGTGCCGGCGGCAGGACATGCTCGACGCAGTAGTCGCTCAGGGGATAGGTATGAATGCCATGCTGGCCGAGTTCCCTGGCCACGGCGTCGTCATCGAGATGCGCGGGTAACCAGGCGATCAGGTGCATGCCGGCTTCCACCGGCGTGATCCTGAAGAAAGTCCCCAGGCGTTTCTGCAGGTGTTCGACCAGTGCCTGCTGGCGAGCCTGGTACAGCGCGCGCATTCGACGAATATGGCCGAGAAAGTGGCCTTCGCGCATGAAGTCCGCCGTGACGGCCTGGAGCAGTGTGGGCGGGCTGCGATCCATGACCGCCCGCAAGGTGCAGAAGGGTTCGATCAAGGCGTTCGGCAGTATCACGTAACCCAGTCGTAGCGAGGGGAAGAGCACCTTGCTGAAGGTTCCGGCGTAGATGACCCGGGCCCATTGGTCCATGGCATAGAGTGCCGGCAGGGGGCGGCCGTTGTAGCGAAACTCGCTGTCGCAGTCGTCCTCGATGATCCAGCTTTGATTCTGGGCGGCCCAGTCGATGAGTTCCTGGCGTCGCCCATAACTCATGGTGACGCCCAGGGGATGCTGACGAGAAGGTGTGGTAAACACCAGGCGGGCGTCAGGACACAGGGCCAGTCCTTGCTGGACATCGATCCCCTGTTCGTCGATGCGCAACGGCACGACCTGACCACCTTGGGCCTGGAGCGCAATGCGCGCCGCGATATGCCCCGGATCCTCCATCCAGAAACTGTCCTGCGGATTGAGCAACAGCATGCCCAGCAGGTTGAAGGCTTGCTGGGCGCCGGACACGATGACCACCTGATCGGCACTGCAATCAATGCCACGGGCATCGAAGACGTATTCGGCAATCGCCTCGCGCAGGGCCAGCAATCCCTGTAGTTCGCCATAGCCGAGCATGGCCTTGGTCGGCTTGTGCAGGTGGCGGTTCAACAGCCGCTTCCAGACCGATTGCGGGAAGGCATCGTAGGCGCTGTGGCTGGGCAGGAACGAGGTCGGGCTCCCGGTCGCCCAGTCGGCATAGGAAACGCCGCGGAAATGATCGCTGCGCAACGACAGCATGGACTGGCTCAGGTCGGACAGGCGAGGAGGCTGGCGCTTGTACTCATCGTCATCGATACCGCGGCTTTCCCATTCATGGCCGACATAGGTCCCGGCCCCGGTCCGCGACGTCAGAAAGCCTTCGGCAATCAGCTGATCGAAGGCATTGAGAATGCTGATTCGCGACAGCTGCAGTTCCTTGCTCAAGGTCCGGGTGGACGGCAGGCGCACGCCTCCCTGAATCCTGCCACTGAGAATCTGTTTGCGAATCTGCAAGTAGAGTTGGCGGTACAAGGGGATGGAACTGGCACGGTCCAGCTCGATACCTGACAACAGCAAACCTGCGGAGGATTTCATTTTTGGTTCGTCTGGATGAAGTGTGGTTTGACCTGAACGGCCGTCAGGCACCAGGGTGCGAAAGGGTATCGAGCGGTGCTGGATAAGTCATCCACCACAGCGTCACAATAATATGGCTGCTGAGTACGGCATTGCACTAACCGATCTTGTCGTGGTCCATACACCCCGCACGACCCTCAGCGGTCGAACCGACCGGCCCCGGATCGGTAACTTGATCAAGGACAGCGAAAGCATGATCGCCGCCACATAACAAGCAACGCCCCCCACCCGGTTCAGTGAATCGGGCCTCGCCGTACGTTCATCCCTCAATCCCATTCGAAGATTTAACCCATGTACCTACGCAAAATTGCAGTTGGGCTGTCGGCCCTTGTTTTGCTCTCGACCGGGGCGCAAGCCCGCAGTCTGCTGGACCTCCTCAAGCCACCCACCGCGCAACATGAACAAGCGTCCCGCTCGGGCTCGATCAGCCAGAATGCGGCCCTGGACCTCTATTCAAGCAAACAGAAACAGGCATCATTTGACGGCTGCGCCGACCTGTTCCCGGCTGCGAAACCGATCAACACGGCCACAGTGCCCGCATCGATGAAACCCCTGGCGCTGTGTTCCGACAACTTTGCGGTGCTGTACTCGCAAACCAGCAAGACCCCGCTGGTGGTGGTCGAACGCCTGAATGCGGCCCAGTTGCAGGATGCCAAAGGGGAGGAGCGCACCAACCAGTTCTACCCGGACCCACGCATTCCCAAGAGTGGGCGCGCCGAGTTGAGCGACTACCGCAGCCAGCACCCGGCCGTGGACCGTGGCCATCAATCCCCGGCAGCCGATGCCCCGAGCCCCAAGGCAATGGCCCAATCCTTTGCGCTGTCGAACATGGTGCCGCAAGACCCGACCAACAACCGGAAGGTCTGGAGCAAGGTCGAGTCTGATGTCCGCAAGTTTGCCAAGCGCGCCGATGGCAACGTGTTTGTCTTTACCGGCCCGCTCTTTGACCCGGGTCACTCGACCATCGGCGATAACCAGGTCTGGGTCCCGACCCGCCTGTTCAAGCTGGTGTACGACGCATCGTCCAAACGTGCCTGGGCCTATGTGCTGCCTAACGCAGAAACCCGAATCGAGAAGCCGATGGACTATGAGACGTTCGTGAAGAGTACCGGGCTCAAGCTGCTCGGGAACCTGCCCGTGACAGGTTCCGCCGGGCGCACCTGATGGCTGGATGAGCAGCACCCCAGAGGTTGGAGGTAACCGATGGGGTGTTTCATTCACCGATAAAATTTCGGCAAGGGGTAACAGATTGTAAAAATGGACTATACCCAATAGGGCAATCGCTCCGGACCCCGGGACATGATGCCCCTGAAGGCGCTCGTCCCAGGAACTTCAACGTCAAGCAGACCGAGAGATTCTGGATATGAACGCTTTGAAAATCGCTGCCAGCGATGCGGTCCGGGATTGTTTTCGTAATACCCGTGAAATCGTCCGATTCGACCAGACGGACTTTACCGATGTCGCTGTCGCCGTGCTCTGCGTTGATGACTTGGCCGCCGGGGTGCTGGATGCCATCAAGCGCACCGGCTTCGACATCCCGATCTTCCTGGTGGCCTCTCAGGGCCGCAGCAATCGCTCCCTGGCGATCTACAAGCAACTGCAGGATGTCATCTTGCAGGTCAATGGCGTCTTCGACTTATCCAGCAATAATGCCGAATACCACGGCAACCAACTGGAGACAGCGGCCAAGGCCTACGAAGAAAGCCTGCTGCCACCGTTCTTCGACTCGCTCAAACACTACACCGAAGCGGCCAACGCGACCTTTGCCTGCCCCGGCCACCAGGGCGGCCAGTTCTTTCGCAAACATCCGGCCGGTCGGCAGTTTTTCGACTTCTTCGGCGAGACGCTGTTTCGCGCCGACATGTGCAACGCCGACGTCAAGCTCGGCGACCTGCTGATCCACGAAGGCCCGGCATTGTTGGCGCAGAAACACGCCGCGCAAGTGTTCAACGCCGACAAGACCTACTTCGTGCTCAACGGCACCTCGGCGTCGAACAAGGTGGTGACCAACGCCCTGTTGACCCCCGGCGACCTGGTGTTGTTCGACCGCAACAATCACAAATCCAATCACCAGGGCGCGTTGCTGCAGGCCGGTGCCACGCCGGTGTACCTCGAAACCGCGCGCAACCCTTACGGCTTCATCGGCGGCATCGACGCCCACTGTTTCGAAGAGGACTACCTGCGCGAACTGATTGCCGAGGTCGCCCCGGACAAGGCGCAACTGCCGCGGCCGTTCCGCCTGGCGATCATTCAACTGGGCACTTATGACGGCACCATCTACAACGCCCGGCAAGTGGTCGACCGCATCGGCAAACTGTGTGACTACATCCTGTTCGACTCGGCGTGGGTCGGCTACGAGCAGTTCATTCCGATGATGAAAGACTGCTCGCCGCTGTTGCTCGACCTCAACGAGAACGACCCGGGCATCTTCGTCACCCAGTCGGTGCACAAGCAGCAGGCCGGTTTTTCCCAGGCCTCCCAGGTGCACAAGAAGGACCGCCACATCAAAGGCCAGGCGCGCTATTGCAACCATCACCGGCTCAACAACGCGTTCATGGCCCAGGCGTCCACCAGCCCGTTCTACCCGTTGTTCGCCTCGCTGGATGTGAACGCGCGCATTCACTCAGGCCGCAGCGGCCTGCGCCTGTGGGAAGACTGCGTGAAGTTCGGCATCGAAGCGCGCAAGTTGATCCTCGAAGCCTGCACCATGGTCCGCCCGTTCGTGCCGCACAGCATTGAAGGGCGCGCGTGGGAAGACTATCCGACGGAAGAAATCGCCAATGACATCCGTTTCTTCGAGTTCCATCCCAAGGACCGCTGGCACGCCTTTGCCGGCTACGCCGAGAAGCAGTACTTCATCGACCCGTGCAAGTTGCTGTTCACCACGCCGGGCATCGACCCGGTGGACGGCAGCTACACCGACTTCGGCATTCACGCCGGCATCCTGGCCAACTTCCTGCGCGAGAACGGCATCGTCCCGGAAAAGTGCGACCTCAACTCGATCCTGTTCCTGCTCACGCCGGCCGAAGACTGGGCGAAGATGACCCACCTGGCCGCGCAAATCGCCCGCTTCGAACGTTTCATCAGCGATGACGCGCCGATGAGCCGGGTGCTGCCGGCGATCTACGCGCAGCATCAGGAACGCTATCGCAACTACACCATTCGCCAGCTCTGCCAGGAAATGCACGACCTGTACCGCCACCACAACGTGCAACAGTTGCAGAAGGACATGTTCCGCAAGGCACACTTCCCGAAAAAGGCCATGAACCCGCAGCAAGCGCAAATCGAGTACATCCGCGGCAACGTCGAACTGGTGGCGCTGGCGGATGCCGACGGGCGTATTGCCGCCGAAGGCGCGTTGCCCTATCCACCGGGGGTGCTCTGCGTGGTACCGGGTGAAATCTGGGGCGGCGCGGTGCTCAAGTACTTCCTGGCCCTGGAAGAAGGCATCAACCGCTTGCCCGGTTTCACACCGGAGTTGCAGGGCGTGTACCTGAAGCAGGAAGGCGGTCGTACCCGGGCGTATGGGTACGTGATCAAGGCCTGATGCTGTAGTGCTCACAAGCGCCAACCTACAAAGTTCATGTGGTCAAACAGTAAGCGTTAGCCCCTGTCCGGCCGCGTGCTGTACGTCGCCAGACCCAGGTTCAAAACTCTGCAAAAGGCAAGGAGTTTGCGATGGCTGATTCAAGCAAGAAAATGGGCCTGATGGGGCTCACGACGCTGGTAACGGTCAACATGATGGGCTCGGGTATCATCATGTTGCCCACCAACATGGCTCAATTGGGTGCCGTCTCTTTGTTGTCGTGGATTTTCACGGCGATTGGTTCGATGGCCATCGCCTACTGCTTTGCCCAGTGTGGCGTCTTCTGCTCACGCTCCGGCGGCTTGTCCGCCTACACCGAAGAAGCCCACTCAAAGTCGGGTTTTTTCCTCTGCTCGTACCTGTACTTCCTGTCACTGGCCATCGCCAACGTGGCCGTGGCCATTTCGGCGGTGGGCTACATGACCGCCTTCGTGCCCTGGCTGGGTACGGGTGCGATTCCACTGTGCGTCGGCACGATCGGGCTGATCTGGCTGACTACCTTTGCCAACTTCGGTGGCCCTAGCATCACCGGCAAGATCGGTGCGTTCACGGTGTGGGGCGTGATCATTCCGGTCGCGGGCCTGAGCATCATCGGCTGGTTCTGGTTCAAGCCTGATGTGCTGGCCGCCGCCTGGAATCCGCACAGCGTGGCGATCTCCGAAGCCATTGGCAAAGCCATACCCCTGACCCTGTGGGCCTTCCTGGGCATGGAGTCGGCGGCCCAGGCCACCGATGCCGTGGAAAACCCCAAGCGCAATGTGCCGTTGGCCTGCCTGTTCGGTACCCTGGGTGCCGCCGTGGTCTATGTGCTGTCGACCACCGTGATCCAGGGCATCATTCCCAACGCTGAGCTGGCCAAATCCTCCGCACCCTTCGCGCTGGTCTACGCCACGATATTCAGCCCGATGGTCGGCAATATCGTCATGGCCCTGGCGGTCATGGCCTGCGTCGGCTCGCTGTTGGGCTGGCAATTTACCCTGGCGCAAACGGCCAAGATGACGGCTGACCAGAACCTGTTCCTCAAGCTGTTCAGCAAGGTCAACTCCATGAATGCGCCCGTCATCGGCATGATTGTCTGCGGCGTGCTGCAGACCCTCATGGCCCTGTCGACCATCTCGCCCGATGCCGCCGCGCAGTTCAGCAAGCTGGTCAGCCTGGCGGCAGTCACCAACCTCATCCCCTATATCACTGCGCTGACGGGCCTGCTGGTGATCATGCACAAGGCCGGGGTCTCGTCAGCGATTCACACGCGTAACGTGGTGGTCTTGCTGATTGCAGTCACGTACTCCTTGTACGCCCTGTATGCCTGCGGCAAGGACGCAGTGATGGGCGGCACCCTGGTGCTCGCTTTCGGCTACCTGCTCTATGGATTCCTCGCCAAGCGCTTCACCGACGCGCCAGCGGCCAACCAGGCCAGGGCCGCAAACCCTTAGGCGTGGCCAACAGGACTGCACAGACATCTGCATACGGGGAAACCGGACATGAACGTACCATTTGCCACAACCACCAGACTGCTGCTTGCCTTCGCACTCTCGACGCTGCCGCTAGTGGCTGGCGCCAACACCGTTGAACGCGTGCGCAGCAGCCACACCTTGACCTTGGGCTACTTGCCTGACCTGGCCCCTTTCAGCAAGCAGGAAGGCGACAAGGCCAGCGGTTACGCCATCGACCTGTGCCTGAAAGTCGCCGACAAGCTCAAGAGCGAGCTGGGTCTGCCCGACCTGCAAGTGCGCTACCAGCCCGTCAAGATTTCGGACGAGGTCAACGCCGTGAGCCAGGGTAAAGTCGATATCCTCTGCACGCCGACACCGCCCACCCTGGAGCGGCGCAAGATGATCAGTTACTCCATACCGATCTACACCGCCGGCCTCTCGGTCGTTGTGCGCAGCGATGCTCGCGAACCGCTGCTCAATGTGCTCAATGGCAAGGTCGCCAATACCGGCCCGACCTGGCGTGCCAGCATCAACAACGGTCTGGCCAACCAAACCTACGCGACCCTGGAGGGGGGCGTGACCGAAGACTGGATTCGCGAACAGATGCGCCTGCTCAACGTGATCGCTTCGCTGGTGACCGTGGACAACAACGACGAGGGCATCAAGCTGGTCGCCGAGGGCAAGGCCGATGCCTTCTTCTCCGAACGCATGCTGCTGCGCAACGAAGTCACCAAGGAGGGCGCGGCAAAGAACCTGATGCTCCTGGACCGCATCTTCGAGTACTCGCCGGTGGCGATGATCGTGGAGCGCAACGACGAAGACTTCCGCTTGCTGGTCGATATGGCCCTGAGTGAAGCCTATCACTCGGGGTTCATAGAAAAGGCCTACGACCAGTACCTGGGCGGAACCAACGCTACCGTGAAAAAACTGTTCAGGGTGTATGCGTTGCCTTAGTGGCATCGTGCAAACCCGTGGCGAGGGAGCAAGCTCCCTCGCCACGGGTGATTTGATCGGCTCGGGCCAGCATCAATCCGCGAAGATCATGGCGAAGTAGCCGGGGACCGTCAGCAGGACTCCTGAGACTTCTGTCACTGAATAACAGCAGAAAACTTAGTCCACAGCATTTATCAATCAGGTCGACGAGCCTCCTCAAGGGGACCTGCTACAGTTACCCAGTGCTTGTTCAAGGCAGTACTTGCAGTCAAGTAGCAAACTACTCAGGAGCTTTGTTATGCGAATCATCGCGGCCGCTGTGTGCACACTGCTATTCTCCCTGGCTTTGCCATCAATGTCGTTTGCCGGTTCAAATTGCGATGATGCGGGCAGTGCAAGTGATGTCAGAAACTGCGTAAAAAACAACAATGATCAAAAAGGGAAAGGCAATTGCAATGACAACGGCAATTGCGGCAAGGCCAAGGATAAGGCCAAAAATAATGCTGATGATTACTCGGTCAGTTGCATGGAAATCAATAACCTTGTCCTGCGTCGTCAGTGCCTTGATAAACGCAGAGATTGAATGTCGGGATTGCGCTGTGATCAACGGTGCGCCGGGCATAGTTGCCTTCACAAATCCCGGCATCCGCTGCGATCGCTGCGCTAGTTGGATTTGCCACTACCTGCATTGCCCGGAATTACAATCCGTTGCATGAGTGACGTCCTGTCGCGAAAAAAGCCGGCAATTGTGCAGGGGCTTGAAGGCCAGTCAAATAAATTTGAAATGCATGGCGATGCTCGACAGAATCGCGCCCCTGTCTGGCCGAAGGTGTCGGACGTTCGTGGTGAAAAGGGGCCGCAGTTGAACGAGCAGACTTTGTCCATGCGCCTGGAGCGCGTGGCGGCGCATGTGCCAGCCGGTGCGCGCTTGGCCGATATCGGTTCGGATCACGGCTACCTGCCGGTGGCGTTGATGCACCGTGGCGCCATCGCGGCGGCGGTGGCCGGCGAGGTGGCCTTGACGCCGTTCCACTCGGCCGAACGCACCGTGCGCGAAAACGGCCTGGACCAGCAGATCACCGTGCGCCTGGCCAACGGCCTGGCGGCGATCGAGCCGGGAGACGGGATCACGGCGATCAGCATCTGCGGGATGGGCGGCGAAACGATCCGCGACATCCTCGACAGCGGCAAGGCATGCCTGAGCGGTCAGGAACGCCTGATCCTGCAGCCCAACGGCGGCGAGCAGCCACTGCGTCAATGGCTGATGGAAAATGGCTACCGCATCCTCTGCGAGGAAGTGCTGCGGGAAAACCGCTTCGACTACGAAGTCATCGTCGCCGAGCGCGTCGGGCCGGTGGAGTACACCGCCGAGCAGCTGTACTTCGGCCCGTTGCAGATGCAGGCCCGCAGCCCGGCGTTCCTGGTCAAGTGGCAGCGCAAGCTGCGCCAGAAGCAGAAGACCCTGGCCCACTTGGCCCGGGCGCAGCAAGCCGTGCCCGAGGAGACAGTACAGGACATCGCGCGCCAGGCCCGGTGGATCAGCGAACTGCTGGCTTGAGCACCGTCCCGGCTCGTTTGGTGTTTCAGGTAGCAGCGCTGACTGCTACGCCTTTTTCCCCCGACGCAACGTCATGCAGGGAAATCCTTGAAGTTTCCGGCAATGCCAGTCCGCCCGCCAGCGCGAGCAATGCAATCGCGATCAGATAGAACGCCGGCGACAAGTTGCTGCCGGTCGTGCTGATCAGCCACGTCGCCACCAGCGGTGCGGTGCCGCCGAAAAGGGTATACGCCATGTTGTAGGTGATAGCCGAGGCGGTGTATCGAGTACGGGTAGGGAAGGTTTCCGAGAGCAGGGCCGCCGTTACCACGCCACACAACACCGCGCCAATCGCCAGGAGCATGACGCCGATGATGGACGCGGCGAACGAGCCGGAGCTGGCCATCAGGAACGATGGATACACCACCACAATCAACAGCGCGCAAGCCGTCATCACCGTAATGCGACGCCCGACCCGGTCCGAATACAGCCCGGCCAGCGGGCAGATCGCTGCAGCGAACAGCAATGCAATCAGTGACACCAGCAACGCTGTTGCGCGACTCAGGCCACCGGCGACTTGCAAGTAGGTCGCGAAATAGGTGGTGAACATATAAAACGAGAGTGCCGTGAGTGACACAAAAGCACCCAGGCAACAGATCGCCGCACCATGGTTGCGCAAGGTTTCCTTGAGTGGGGAATGGGCGACTGCGTGTTCCTCGGTCACCGCCTGGAATGCCGGTGTCTCATCGAGCTTCCAGCGCAGGTAAAGACCCACCAGGCCCAGCGGTGCGGCAATCAGAAAGGGCAGGCGCCAACCCCAGCTACCCATAGCTTCAGCCGATAATGACGCCTCGAGTGCGTAGGCCACCACGGCTGCCGCGGCGAAGGCGGAAAATGTCGACACCGGAATGAAGCTGCCGTACCAGGCGCGTTTATCACGCGGTGCATGCTCCATCAGGTAGGCACAGGCACCAGCGTATTCTCCGCCGGCGGAAAAGCCTTGGGCGCAACGGATCAGGGACAGAAGAATCGGCGCCATGACCCCGATTGCCGCATAAGTGGGCAGCAGACCGATCAAGGTCGTCGCTCCGGCCATCAGCAGAATCGTCATCGCAAGGGTTCGCTTGCGGCCGATCCTGTCCCCCAGCATGCCGAAGAAAATCCCTCCAAGGGGTCGAAACGCAAAGGCCACGGCGAATACCGCAAAGGTCTTGAGCAGCGCGGCACTGGCATCGCCGCTGGGGAAAAATTGCTGGGCGATGGTCGTGGCCAAAAAGCCATAGACAGCGAAGTCGAACCACTCGACGAAATTGCCGATGCCGGCGGCCACAATCACTTTTCTCAGCGTTGCTGGGCTGACTTGTTCTGTCGTTGCGCTTGTCATGCTTGACCTCGGCAGTTCGTGAGTATGCTATCGATTATCGGGGCAGGCACAGCGGCGGCTCACTTCAAAAGTGTCACCCACATAGTCAGTACCGACTTCATATCGTTGAATCAGGCATGATTCGCGCCAGATTGGCCGATAGTCGCGGGTTGCCAAGGGCGCTATTGACCGAGGGTGAAAAAAGGGCGGTGTTTTTCTCGAATTTGTAAAACGCTGACGGTATTGTCGATCGCCGGGATCAGATCGATTTAAAGGGATGAAGATGACATTGACAGTCGAAAGCCTGGTCAGGATCGCAATGGCCAATCCAGTAAACACAGAAATTTCCACCCGCTTACCTGAGCTCGGTTTGAACCAATGCCTGCTCACGGCCGGTTGCTTGTTCCAGGCCGTGTGGAATCACCAGTCACAGCTCCCGCCAGAGTGGGGAGTGAAGGACTACGACGTCTTTTACTTCGATGAGGATCTGTCCTGGGAAGCAGAGAATGAGGTCATCCAATCAGGTGAGCGTCTGTTCAGGGATCTCGACGTGAACATTGAGATCAAGAATCAGGCTCGCGTTCACCTGTGGTACAGCCAGCGGTTTGGCGGGGACTATCCTCAGCTTCAGTCGGCTAAGGACGGGGTTGATCGCTACCTGATTGCCGGTACCTGCATTGGATTGGATGTTGCAACTGGCGAGGTCTATGCGCCCAACGGCCTGGCCGACACAGAGCACGGGCTACTTCGAATCAATCCAAAGAATCCCAGGCCAGACCTGTTCGATCAGAAGGCCAAAAGTTATCAGGCTCGCTGGCCCTGGCTCAGGATCGTAGAGCCCCCACAGCCGGTAGTGCCACGACTCTGAGAAGAGTGAAGAGATCAAAAAACCATGACATGGCTGTAACCGGGCGTGGGGGCATATCCGGATTTGCAAGCTAACGCTTTAAAAAGCACGAACTTGATCGTCTGGCGATACCGTTCAGTTTTTCTTCTTGATCAGTTTATTCATGTAGTACTTCAGGCTAAAACGATCTTTGGGTCTCGGTTTGTAGTGGGTTTTGTTTCTTTGTGCCGGATCGATCGCCATGGTTCCTGCGGTGTAGTAATAAAGCGCGATAGACCTGCGGGTGATGTGCTCCGGAGTCGTCAAAGGCTCTGGGTGCCCATGATTGCTGTCTTTGTCTGTGTTGAAAATGACACAGCGATTATAAATGGGCAGGACTTTTTTAAGGCAGGTCTTCATGCCGACATCCCAAAGTTCCAGGTTGCCGCCGTATTCCTCTTGCCAGTCTTCATTCAGATAAATGATGATATTCAGTCTGCGCTCAACATTAAGTTTTTTGTTGAGCCTGAAGTCCGAGTGTACCCCGAGGAAACCACCGCTTTTGGTTTCATGCAAGCCGCCACCGGTATAGTAGGGGTCGGGTATCAAACCTTCGATACCCGTGAGCTTTTCAAGAAACTGCAACATGGGGGCCGAGTTAAAGGCGTTGAAAACAGTCTTCAAATAGGGGTCGCATTCGTTGGGGCTGATTTGACGTTTTCGTTGACCCTTATAGCCACGCTCGTAGTGCATTTCGTTGTTGGTTGGCTCGACCGGGAAGTGCGAGCAGATGCTCGCAATCAGGTCTTCGTGCAAGAAGTTGTCGATGACTATGTGCGGAAATGGCGTAGCCTGAACATAGCTACCGGTCAACGAGGCACCAAAGGCGCTGGCGGCATTTTGGTCGAAATCAAGCTCCGGTGACAGGGTGATAGGTAGTGCTTGAGTGATGGGTGCCATTACCGCTCCAATGACTTGATATAAAGACTTATGGGTGACTTAAAACAGCGTTGAACGCACTGCTCGTTGTGTCTATTCGTCGCTTGGTTTTTTTCTGTCATCCTTGTTCAGGCGCTTAAGGATGTTGTTGTACATTTTGGTTCGTCTATGAGTTTTATCATAGCCGCCAGCCGCTGCGACAGTGCCGGCCTGAATGTGATCCAGATAGCTGAAGATTTTACGCGGCGATAACATTT
This sequence comes from Pseudomonas sp. GL-B-12, assembly GCF_019955895.1. Classification (NCBI taxonomy): domain Bacteria; kingdom Pseudomonadati; phylum Pseudomonadota; class Gammaproteobacteria; order Pseudomonadales; family Pseudomonadaceae; genus Pseudomonas; species Pseudomonas sp. GL-B-12. The sequence goes on along the minus strand of NZ_JAHBCX010000025.1, from coordinate 13,716 downwards.
CAACGGCATAGCCAAGCTCGGTCATGCGGTCCTGGAGAGTATAGCCGGGCACGCGATCATCCATCGAAAAATGCATGTTGTGCTGTTTGACAAGTTTGCAGTTCCACAATGTACAGAAGCTTTTCAAGTACACTTCCTTGTACGGTTTTGGTTCTCTGGAACGCAATCCCATGGAGATTTTCAGGCGTCTGAAATGGTGTTTGAACAGTCGTGAGCTAAAGCGCCAAAGCGTTCTCGTGGCACCACGGTTTATTTGCTCAACACAACCGACGGCCACGACTTTTGGGTTTTTCAAGCATTTATTCAGCATCATCGGAAAAACATTTTTATCGAAAATAAATGTATCAGTGTGCATCAGGAATAAATAATCGGTATCAATTCGCTGCAGAACCAGGTCAAGTGCTTTGCCATGCGCGATATGGCCTGCTTCTGGCTCAGAAACAGAGCGCTCGATTAGATTGATCCAGTCAAGCGTTCGCAAATACTCAGTGCTTTCATCGGCGGAATAGTTGTCAACTACCCATACCGGGACGCTGTTGCTGCCAAAATGCTGGTGCAATAAGTCCAAGCATATTTTGGTGATTTCTGGTGTTTTGTAATTTACTATAACTATGCTGAAGGCTTTGGAGCTTTCGGCCAGTAAATCAGGGTTGTTCATTGTTCATGTGCTCAATATTGTAATACTTAATTGTGGAAATAATTTAATCTGCATGCAACTTTTGCTTGTTTTTCGCGCAAAATCTTGGGTAATGATTGAGCACAATTTGTTTAGTCGCTTTGTCATGCATAATAACCATGTCTGACTCAGACCTGATGGAGAGCAGTAGAAGCGGACTTCATCGTATAAGGATCTGCTCTATAGGTAAACATCCGTGGCCTGATTCGTTACATCCGCAGGCGGGTCAGGCGAGCGTCTTGGTACGGTGTGAACCGAGCTTGCGTAAGGCATTGCACGCCGCGTACATGGGCCGGTTGAGCGTGTATGGGGGCGTGGCTGGGCCAGAAAGCTGAAACGGGGGCGAGTAAGGTTGTCGTCTGGTTTTGTGATGGGTTGCAGGGACACTTTCTCCATTGGATCAAAGCAAATACAGGACAGCAAAGGACCACAACCAGCCGATGCCGAGGGTGAAAAACAGGTAGAAAACCAAAAACATCAAAGGGTGATGCCACATGGCACTAACCTCCCAAAACCCCGTGTTTTTACAGGGGTGCCTGGTAAATTGGGTACCGAGAAACTCATGGAGTGGAATTAGCAATAATCAAGCCATTTGAGTAAAAGAAGCCTGGCTACCAGTCCCGGGCCTCCAGCGCTGCAAGCTGCCTCCTTCAGACGAAAACCGACACTGAATCCACCCCCGAAAAAGTGAGATTCCCCACATGTGGGGGCGTGCGTTCGGATGCCACCCAGCGGGAGCCTGAGACCAAGCCAGTGCCAGGGGCGATCAACGCCTGTTTCCAATGTTATGCAGTGAATGCGCACCATGGGAATCTGGTTCAATGCTCCAAGCTGATATCATTGAAGAATTTAAAGGCCGAGTAGAAAAACATGAATCGTCGTAAAAAGTTAAATCAGATACTAAAGGCTAACGCCAAGAAGGCTAGTGCCAAACTGGCACCGAAAAGCAAGTCAAAATACATCAGCAAAGCGGACCGATTGAAGCTGGCTGCTGAATCAAGTGACGACTCAATCACTTCCTCTGAAGGCTGAGTCATTCAGCTTCGGCACCACCGGAATCTACAAATTTGATTGGGCTATACATTCCGATGGTACGTACCGCGAAGACGCGGCCTGACACTACATTCAAATCGAAGCCGCTTGGCGGCGCTGAATCGAACCCGGGGCCTATCGAATGCCGGTACCCGCCATGGACTCTGGTACCCACTGCGCCGTCGATAGCGGCTCGATGTAGCGGATGCCGCCATGAGGGCCCACCACGCCATTGATGTTGTAGGTGCCTCGCGACAGGTCGTACGTCATGAAAGGCGTGGCGTCCGGGACCTGCTGGTCATAGCTCTGGCTGAAGAACGCGAAGGAACCGCGGTACAGCTGGCCACTGGTGTCGTACTGATCGGAGGCCACCGCGGCCCAGGTGTCTTCATCCAGGTAAAAGCGGCGCTTCTGGTAGATGTGCGTTGCACCGGGCTTGAGGTTGCCCTCCACGACGTAGACCCGGTGTTTTTCCCAGCGTACGAAGTCCGGGGCGATGAAATTGGGGGTGGTCAGCGATTTGGCATCGCGGGCGTAGGTCAGTTTGTAAGTGTTGTAGGGCACGATCATTTCCTGCTTGCCCACCAGCGTCCAGTCGTACAACTCGAGTGCACGGGCAGTGCCGGGGTTGGGTGTGTCGTAGGCCAGGATCGAAATCTGTTTGACGCGGCGTTGGGCAGGCATGTACTGCCAGGCGCGGCCAGGAAACTGCGCCGGGTTAGTGGCGTTCTTGAGCATGATCGACTCGCCGGCTCGGCGCGCTGGTCCGGTATAGGACAGTTTCAACTGATAGTAAATGTCGGAGCTGTTGATCGGCTTCGACATGTTCTCGTAAATCGGGAAGGAGACAAATGCCTCGCCGGTGACCGCCAGGCTCGGTACGCCCGCCGTGTCGACGCTCCAGGAGTCGTACTTGGAATGGATGTTGACGCCCTGGTAACGCAGCAGGAAGTTCCACATCGCTTCGGCGCCGGATTGCGGAATCGGGAACGGCACCCCGGGCATCACATTGTCGATGGCGATCCCGCCATTGAGGGACCGGGCGGCAGTGGCATTCCTGCGGCTGTTGTCCAGCACCGCCTGCGGGAGCGATGCCGTGCGGTGGGTCGGATACACGTCGATGCGAAAGCCGGGGTAGCGCCTGGCCAATGCCACGGTGGTGGCGGTCAGCATGCGTTTGTACGAATCGACGTTCTTGCCGTTGATCACCAGCAGCGGTTTTTCGTGGGCAAAGGGGTCCGGACGCATGCTGTCGCCAGTCTTGAAGCTGGAGGGGGCAGTGGTCAGGCCACCGCTGTAGGGCGGAATGGAGCCATCGGCATTACCGGCCTTTTCGGCACCCACCCACGTCAGGCTGGTGCCCAGCCGGGCGGCTTCCTGACTCGATACATAGGCTTGTGCATCGATGGCCAGTGCCATGAGGGGGACAGCAGCCAGAAAACTTTTCACGAATTTCATATTGTTATTCTCCTGCCTGGCGTACCAGGCAACTCGTGACTCAGGCGCAACAGTCGCAACCGTCGGTTCAATCGCCAGAGACTTTTTCAGAACTACCATTTAAAAGCTCCCCCATCGGGGGCGCTTTTCATTTGACGACAGATCCTTGGCTATTGATGACAGAACCAGCGCCCGCCGAGGGCGGGTTCGTTCATGGCGGTGTGGCTCGAAAACGAGTCTCACGAGATGCCACTGCGGCCGGGTAGACGCAGGAGGCATGCGCAAGCGGGTGAGCTTGGGGGAGGGCGGTACATGGCAGGCGAATCAGTCGAGCAGTGACACCAGCCGTGGTTCGATTGACCGGGCATGCAGATCAAGCAATGCCAGCGTGACAGGCAGCTTGAAGCGTCGGCGTCCGGCGCTGCCCGGATTCAGGAACAGCCGTTCTGCGCGCCATTCAATGCACGGTTTGTGCGAATGGCCGGTGATCACCAGGTTGATACGGCTATCAAGATTGCTCGCCACATCAGCGATGTCATGCACCAGCAGAACTCTCCAGCCGTTGAGCTCCAGGCGCAGACAATCGGGTAACTCGCGCGCCCAAGGTACGTCCAGGTCATTGTTGCCACGCACTGCATCCACCGGCGCGATTGCGGCCAATTGGTCGAGGATCTGCGCGCAACCGATGTCGCCCGCGTGAAGGATGCGATCACAGCCTTGCAGGACGGCAATCGCTTCGGGGCGGAGCAAACCGTGGGTGTCGGAGATGACGCCGACTTTCATCGCGGGCGGCTCGAGCGGCATTCATGTTCCAGAAAATCGGCAAGTAACGCGTTCAAGCGGATGTCTCCTGTGCTGAGCTTTGTTGAACGAAGCGGTCAATCAACCACCTCGCAGCCGGCCCCGGTGGCAAGTCCGTGCGGTAAATGACGTCGAAGGCGTAAATGCCGCTCTTGTATTCCGGAATGTTCAGTTGCACGAGTCGGCCGCTCTCCAGGTCTTCCTGGACCATCGGGGCTGGCATGTTCCCCCAACCGATGCCTTCACGCAGCAGCATGTGCTTGGCGCCCAGGTCCGCCAGACGCCAGGTGCGGTTACTGAGCACGGCGAAATCCTTGTCCTTGGTCAGGACCGATCGATCGGACAGCACCAGTTGCGTGAACTCTCGCCCGGCGCCCGGAACATTCGAGTCGCTTGATGCCAGAGGATGATTCGGGGCCGCCACCGGAATCAACTCGACACTGCCGACACCCATTCTTTCGATACCGTCGATGCCCTCGTTCATGGGGCCGCTGACACCGATGATTGCGCCGCGGTTGACCACCAGTTCAGTGACCGCGCCGAGGGCTTCCATATGCAAGTGCAGGGCAACCGTAGGGAACTCTTCGCGAAAGGATTTCAGTGCATCCACCACGCGTTCGGGGGGCAGCATGACATCGAGCACCACGTGAACTTCGGCTTCGAGCCCCTGAAGCAGGCCTTTGACCTTGGCGCGTAATCCATGAACACCGTTGGCGATGGTCCTGGCTTCGGCCAACACCGTGCGGCCGGCATCGGTGAGTTGGGGTTTGCGGGTCGTCTGGCGGTCGAACAGCGACACACCGAGCTGCATTTCAAGGTTGGCGATCGAGTAGCTGACGACCGAAGTGGCGCGATGAAGTTTTCTGGCGGCCGCCGCAAAACTGCCGACTTCCACGACCGTCAGGAACACCCGCAGTTGGTCCAGTGTCGGTGTTCCGGGGTCAGAGATCATGCCTGTTTCCTTGAATCAGACGTCGCTTGGCAAATTGCACGATTGAACTCCTTTACCGGTGATGTGGGTTTGCTTTTCTAATTTATCGAATCTAATGATCTAAATTAGTCAGCTATTCAGGTTAGCTGACGAAGAGCAACATTTCCTCACCAGGGCGGTTCCTGTCGAATCGCACCCAATTGAAGGAAATACCCCATGACGACTTCTGCAAACATCGCTCAAACAACCACCTCTGAACAGAGCCGTTCCGATGTCACCCAAGCCTCGGCCTCGTTGATCGGCCGTGTACTGCTCAGCGCCATCTTCATCCTTTCCGGTTTTTCGAAACTGGCCGCTCCGGCAATGATGGTCGGCTACATCAGCTCGGTCGGGCTTCCGCTTCCTCAATTGGCACTGGCAGTGGCGATCATTGTAGAGATCGGTGGTGGCCTGGCGTTGATCGCCGGTTACCGCACCCGCACCGTCGCCGCCGTACTGGCCGTGTTCAGTGTGTTCACCGCACTGGCGTTCCATAACGCACTGGGCGATCAGAACCAGTTCATCCACTTCTTCAAGAACATCGCGATGGCCGGTGGCCTGTTGCAGGTCGTCGCTTTCGGTGCCGGTCGCTTCAGCCTCGACGCCCGTCGTCGTTGATACCCCCGCGCTGCGCAGGGCCAGCTCCCTCGCAGCGCAATATTTTCTCCCTCTTTTTTCAATAGTCGAGACCTCCATGAAAGCCCTACGCGTGTACGAATACGGCAGTCCTGAAGTTTTGCATCTGGAAGACATTGCAGACCCAGTCGCGGGTGTTGGTGAAGTGCTGATCGATGTCGCCGCAGCCGGGGTGAATCCGATTGACTGGAAAATCCTGTCCGGCGCCATGAAGGCATTCATCCCGTTACCGCTGCCTTTTACCCCGGGCGTTGAAGTGGCCGGCATCGTCGTCGCGCTGGGGGAGGGTGTCACTGAGTTCAACATCGGTGATGAAGTGTTCGGCTTCATCAACATCGTCGGTGGCTATGCGACCAAAGCGGTTGCCCAGGTTTCCAAGCTGGCGCTCAAACCAAAATCCCTCAGTGCCTTGCAGGCCGGTGCTGTCCCCGCAACGGCCCTGACGGCCTGGCAGGCGCTGACCGAGCACGCTGGCGTGCAACGTCGCCAGAAGGTGTTGATCCATGCCGCGGCCGGTGGCGTGGGCAGCATGGCCGTGCAGATTGCCAAGTACCTGGGGGCTGAAGTCTACGCAACGGCCTCTGCACACCATCATGCCTACCTGAAGGAAATCGGAGCGGACTACACCATCGACTACACCACCCAGGCTTTCGAGGAACTGGTGTCCGGCCTCGATGTGGTACTGGATCTGGTGGGTGGCGAAACACAAACCCGTTCGTTTGCGGTACTGAAAAGAAACGGTGTGCTGGTATCGCCGGTGAGTGCTCCAAACATGTCGCTGGCCAACGACTACGGCGTGACGCTCGCCAACTTTGCCACCCGCTCGGATGGTCGGCAGCTTTCGCTCATCGCCGAACTGTTCGACAAGGGACACCTCACGGTCGACGTTGAGGCATACCCCTTGAGTGAGGCGAAAGTCGCAATCGAGAAAAGCATGGGCCGTCACTTACGGGGCAGGCTTGTCCTCGATCCAACGAAGTAAGTTGTCGTCAGTCATCCCCGACAGGATCAGGCAAGTTGTCAGAAGGATCTGACTAACTGGTCGACCGGCGTTATCCCTACTCTGGACTGGCAGCGAGACACCGTTCTCGCGTCACCAGGCACTCAAGTGAGGGATTAAGGTCATGTCGAACATCTCGAAAAAAGTCGTTCTGATCACCGGCGCGAGCAGCGGTATAGGCGAAGCGACCGCGCGTCTTTTAGCCAGCAGCGGTGCCCATGTCGTGCTCGGCGCACGTCGTACGGAGCGCCTCGAAATACTCTGCGCCGAGATCAACGCCAGCGGTGGAAGTGCCCACTTCCAGGCGTTGGATGTCACCCGGCGAGCCGATGTTCAAGGGTTTGTCGACTTTGCCCTGGACCTGCATGGCCGGGTCGATGTGATGGTCAACAACGCCGGGGTGATGCCGCTGTCGAAACTCGAGGCGCTGAAAGTCGCCGAATGGGATCAGATGATCGACGTCAATATTCGCGGTGTCTTGCATGGTATCGCGGCCGGTTTACCGCTGATGCAAAAACAGCAATCAGGCCAGTTCATCAATATCGCATCGATTGGCGCCTACACCGTCAGCCCCACGGCATCGGTCTACTGCGCGACCAAGTTTGCAGTGCGCGCCATCTCGGAAGGATTGCGTCAGGAGGTCGGCGGGGACATTCGTGTCACGGTGATTTCGCCCGGCGTGACCGAGTCCGAGTTGGCCGAGAGCATTTCCGATGAAGGCGGGCGTGCCGAGATGCGCGAGTTCCGCAAGATCGCCATCCCAGCAATGGCCGTCGCTCGCGCTATCGCTTACGCCATCGAGCAGCCTGCCGATGTGGATGTCAGTGAGCTGATTGTCCGACCAACCGCCAGTCCGTTCTGAATCGAGGGTTTGAACATGACGGTTAAAAAATCTGCTGAACAAGACAAGTACGTCGGTATGTGGGTCACGGCTGACGGGCTCATTCGCCATGAGCTTTTACCGGGTGGTCGATACGATGAAGCCCGGGGCCGGAAGGCGAGTGCCTACCAGGGGCAGTATTGGCTGGAAGGTGACCACATCGAGTACGTGGATGACACCGGCTTCACGGCTGATGGGGAGTTTCGGGACGGGATTCTCTATCACGCAGGCATGATTCTTTTTCGCGAGATGTAGAAGCCGAGCGTTGTAGTGGCGGCTGCTCATTGGAACCAGTGCGAGCACAGCCGCCACCCGCCATTGACTATCGTTCTTGTACCCGATCAACAGCTCGCCTCACCTGGCTCAACAAGTGATCGACATCCTCGGCAGTGGTGGCGAACGAGGTGACGAAGCGAACGACATTCGGTCCCCAGCGATCATGGTAGAACCCGAAGCCGGCCTTTAGCAGCGCTTCGATTATTGCCGAGTCCAGCCGACAGAACAGGATATTCGCCTCGGTGCCGCCGAGCACGTCAACGCCGCTCAAGCCTTCAAGCCCCTGCGCCAGGCGCTGGGCGGCAGCGTTGGCCTTGCGTGCGTTGCGCAGCCAGAGATCGTCGGTCAGGTACGCATCGATCTGCGCCGACAGGAAACGCATCTTGGAAAAGAGATGACCTGCACGCTTGCGGCGGTAACTCATCTCTGTGGCGAGGGAGGTGTTGAACAGGACGATCGCTTCCGCTGCCAGCGCGCCATTCTTGGTGGCACCAAAGGACAGGGCATCCACACCGGCCTTCCATGTCATCTCGGCCGGGGAGCAGCCAAGCGACACCAGGGCGTTGGCAAAGCGCGACCCATCCATATGCAATCCAAGGGAAGAGGACTTGCAGACCTCACCAATGGCTGCGATTTCATCCAGGGTGTAGATGCTGCCGACTTCAGTGGCCTGGGTGATGCTGACGCAGGCGGGTTGGGTCGTATGCACGTCGCCGACTTTGTCGCGAGTCCGCTCGCGCAGTCGGACGATATCCAGCTTGGCTGCCGGGCCGTCGACGGTCATCAGCTTCGCACCGTTGGAAAAGAACTCCGGCGCGCCACATTCATCGTTGTTGATATGACTGGCCGGATGGCAATAGATGTTGCCCCAGGGTGGCGTCATCGTGCTCAGGCTCAAGCCGTTGGCGGCGGTGCCGGTGGGCACGAGAAAGACTTCCACGTCGCGCTCGAAGATCTCGCAGAACTTGCGTTTGACCTGCGCCGTCAGCTCGTCGGTGCCATAGGGACTCGCCTGGCCCGCGCTGTGTTTGACGATGGCTTGTGCCACCTCCGGCGATGCGCCGGCGATGTTGTCACTTGAAAAACCCAGCGCGGGCGGTCTGTTTGTTTCACCGTTCATCATCCAGTTCTCGGCTGCGCAGGCGAAGGTGTTTCGCCTGGATTGGCGCATCCTATGGAGGGTGAGGGTTGCCGCGCTTGTAAAAAATTGACGGTCGCTTGATGGCCGACGGCCTAAGTCCTGTAGCGCGAGGGCGCGACGCCGAATGCCTGTCGAAAGGCGCGGTTGAAATGGCTTTGATCGTAAAAGCCGACGGCGTGGGCGACATCGATGATCGGTTGCCCGCTGCGAGACAGCAGGTCACAGGCCCGTTCGAGGCGCAGGCGAAGCAGCCACGCGTGTGGCGTCATGCCGACGGTCCGCTTGAACTGCTTGAGAAACGGGAAGCGCCCCAGCCCACAGAGTCCGGCGAGATCATCGAGGGTGATTCGCTCATCGATGTGGCTGAAACAATAGTCCCTGAGGCGAGACCATTGCAGGGGCGATAGCGTGCCGGTAATCGTTTCGGGCCTGGTCGCCCGTGACTGGCTCAACAGGTGTTCAAGCAGGGTGATCCATTGCGTCTGCACCGCCAGGCTGCCTGGCCCAACGGCCTGCTGCATCGTGTCGTGCAACCCGCGCAGGTTGCTGGCAAGCCCCGCGTCCTCCAGCATCACACCGGTCAACTCAAGCTCTCTCGGTTGACCGCTGATCTCCTCGGTCAGGCTCGCGACCAGTGCCTGGGACAGACGGAATGTCTTGAGCGTATAAGCGTCGCCGCCCTCGGGCACACCATCGTGGATTTCACCCGGCGGCATCAGGGCAATCCTTCCCGGACCTAAAAGAAACGACTCGCCTTTGGATCGATGACGCTGGATGCCTTCGGTGACCAAACCAACGTGGAAATCGAGGTGGTAATGGCGATCGAAACCGGAGTCTACAAAGCGTGCGGACCCCAGCACCAGGCCTGGTACTTCGGACACGTGATGGTACTTGGCATGCTCAGTCATGGGACCCGTTCAACAATCGGCGAGGAGGGCGAGGCACTCAAAGTTTAGGTTCACAGGAGGCATAGATCTATGGGCTGACAGCAATGGGCGCGATTACTGATACACCGGCGGTGCGTCTACCGCATTCATTTTCTGGATCACCAAACCGATGAACGCCGATACCGCGAGTGGCAGCTGCCGGCGGCTCGGATACAGCACGTTCAGGCCGTAGCCTTTGGGCTGGTATTGCGGCAATACCGGGACGAGCGCTCCGGCCTGAACGTCGAGCCAGGCCATCACGGGTGGCAGCAGTGCGATGCCGAGGCCGGCCACGGCGGCCCTGCGCAGTGCCTGTGCGGTATTGCCACTGAAGCGCCCGGCAACTTGTACTTCCTCCTCACCCTTCGGACCGACCAAGCGCCATGTGGCGTGGCCGCCGGGTTGCGCGGAGATCACACAATCGTGGTTTACCAGGTCCTGCAACGTGCGGGGTGAGCCGTGCGCGGCAATGTAGGCGGGGCTTGCGACCATTCCGACGCTGCGCGGGTCAAGGATCTGACGGCCGACAAAACCGGAATCGTGCAAGGACCCGCCGCGAAAAGCGACGTCGATCTGCTCTGCAATCAAGTCTGCCTTCGCATCGCTGAGTACAAAGTCGAGCCGCACGCGGGGATGCGCGGCGAGAAATTCGCTCACCCACGCCATCTGGAAGAAATCGAAGAAATCCGCTGGTGCCGCCACACGCACCAGGCCGCTGGGCTCGTTGCTGCCCGTCACCAATGCCTGTCCGGCTTCGAGCAGGCCGTCGACAGCACCTGCGCAGCGCTCATGGAAGTCCTGGCCGGCACTGGTGAGCGTGAGCTTGCGGGTGGAGCGTTGCAGCAGCCGCGTGCCGAGATGCACCTCGAGCTGCTGGATGCGGCGACTCACGGTATTGGGCGGCATGCCCAGCCGTCGTGCCGCCTGCGCAAAGCTGCCGCAGCGTACTACCTGCACGAACATGGCGATGTCATTGAGGTCGAGCATGGCCGGTCATTCCTCGCGTGGGTGGACGAGTGCAATCCAATTGTATCGTCTAATCAAGCAATCGGTCCCGCTCTATTGTTTGAGGTATCGGGCCGCGAGGCTTCCCACTTCGAGTGATCATGATGAACCTTCTGCAACCACCTCACATCGCGATGGACCCCGACTCTGCACGCGAAACCGGAACTCACCGCGCAATCAGCTATCGCACCACAGGCAGCGGGCATGGCGCTATTGTCCGGTTGATGAGTCCTTCGGACCTTGGCCACCTGATCAAGCCGTTCGTTTTCCTGGATCTGTTTGAAGGCGAGAGCTCATTCATCAACGGCATGCCCATGCACCCGCACTCGGGCATCGCCACCGTTACGGTCATTACCGAAGGCAATTTGCGCTTCGAGGATGCTGGTTCGGGTACCGGGATGATTGACTACGGCGGTGTTGAATGGATGCGGGCGGGAGGCGGAGTCTGGCACGGCAAGGAAATGTCGGTCGGTACATCGAAGCGGATTCAGGGTTTTCAACTGTGGGTTGCACTACCACCGGCGCTGGAAAACGCCAGTGTCGACAGCCAATACCTGGAGTCGGGCGTGATGCCTGAAGTGGGGCCGGCGCGGGTTATTCTCGGCTCGTACCAGGGTGTCCAGAGCCCGGTGCGTGCTCCCGCTGGCATGAATTACCTGCTGGTCACGCTACGTGCCGGGGAATCCTGGACCTATGTTCCACCTGGCGAACATGAGTCGTTGTGGTTGAGTGTCAGCCGCGGCGTTTTGTCTGCATCAGGCTTGGTCAACGCAGGAGAAATGGCCATCTTTGAACCAGGCAATGGCGCCGTTACGCTCAAAGCCCAGCACAAAGATACGGTCTTCGTGATCGGTTCAGCCGCACCGCATCCCTATGATCTGGCGCTGGGAAACTACTCGGTGCACACCAACCCGCAAGCCTTGCGTGCGGGAGAGACGAAAATTGCCGAGATTGGTGTTCGCTTGCGGGAGTACCTGAAAAAGCCCAACGGGTCAGTCAGCGTACCGGTATTCAAATAACCCATGAACCATGGTGGCGCGCCATCCGGGTCAGGATGGAGCGCCTGTGCCACTTCGCAGTCGCCGCCCCCTAACTTTGTGGCACCACCCGCGCTTCGTTTCCGGCACCCTCGACATAAACGTTCATGCCTTTTTTCAGCCCCGGGTTGATCGGCTGGGTCACCTGAACCAGTACGCCGCTGTGGGTGCGAACGATGATCTGCTGCGCGTCCACGGGCTGATCATATTTTTTCTTTTCGACGTAGTTGCCGCCCGCCGCACCAGCCAGCGCACCGGCGACCATCGCCACATCCCGGCCGGTACCCTGGCCGATCAGGCTTCCCAGGGCCAGACCGCCAATACCCCCCATTATGGCGCCGACACCGCTATCGTGATTGGTCTGCATCTGGGTCTGGGTAATCTGCTCGATTTTCCCCGAGCGAATTTCCATCTCGCCAGCGCCTCCGCTCCCGGCGCCAACCGCGGCACAGCCGCCAAGCACCAGACCAAAAAGCGTAATCGTCAGCCAGGAAGCGATTGTTTTCATCGTCGAACTCCATTTTCAGAGGAAGTGGATCATGCAAACGTATCCATTCACGTTAGACGAGAATGCCTGACTCGCTCGGTTGTTTGGCTTCGCAGCAGGTTGCGCGATGCCTGCGGTGAGTCCGCCGGGTCGCGAATGAACACCGCTGCGGCTGGACGTCGTGCACTAGCTATCGCTGAAGAAAGAGTAACGCCGCGAACGGATCGGTCAGGGTGTTGCTTGCCACGAAGGGTCAGTGGCACAAGCGCCTGAACTGCTTGATCCAATATAGCTTGAACGCAGTCTTATATTCCATAAAGGTAGTACAAACTATTTTTATAGTGCGTTTTAATCTATTCAGTATTTTGAATCGATTGGAGCACTTGTCTGTGAAAACTAAGGCGCTTTTACCTTTTGGCTTGGCATTGCTGGCTACATGCTCGACGGCTTTCGCTGGCCCCACTCTGGATCGTGTAACCAGGAGCGGGGAGCTGACCGGCGTTCTGATGGAAAGCTATCCGCCATTCTCCTTTCTCAATGAACAGAACCAGCTGGACGGGTTTGACGTGGATGTCGCCAAGGCTGTTGCGCAACGGTTAGGGGTGAAGCTGAAGCTGCAGACACCGTCCTGGGATGTCATCGCTGCCGGACACTGGAACGGACGATATGACATCTGCGTCTGCTCGATGACCCCGAGCAAGGCACGGGCCGAAGTGTTCGACTTCCCGGTGGAGTATTACCAGTCCCCGGCCGTGATCGTGGTGAATGCCAAAGACAAGAACATTGTCACGGGCAAGGATCTGTCAGGTAAAAAAGTCGGTGTGATCAGCGCGTCGACCTATGAAGCCTATTTGAACAAGGATCTGGTGATCGAGGGCGCCGAGGACAAGCCGTTGAGCTATCCATTCGAAAGCGTCCAGGTCGCGCCCTACGACAACGAAACGGTGGCCTTCCAGGATCTGGCCTTGGGCACGGGCGTGCGCCTGGATGCCATGGTCACCAACCTCATCACCGCTCGCGAACGCATCGCCCAGGATCCTCGCTTCAAAATTGCTGGCGACACGCTGTATGCAGAGCCCAACGTGGTCGCGATCGAAAAGGGCGATCCGCAATGGAATGCCAAAGTCACTGAGGTCGTCACCCAACTCAAGGCCGACGGCACATTAAGCAAGATTTCACAGAAATGGATCGGTGCCGATATCAGCCAATGACAGCCCTCAATCCACACCCGGCCAAGGCGGCTGTCGCCTCCGAAACCGAGACGCGTCGTTTCAGCCAGCTACTTGGTTTTCGCTCTCGCCTGTATTTGACCTGGGCAGTGCTGTTCGGCCTGTGCGTCATGTTTTTCATGAGCTTCGATCTGAAGTTCTCGATCATTCTGCAGAAGTTGCCCAACCTGGTCGGCCTGCATT